>NZ_JBFAXX010000164.1:0-1132 GCF_040680995.1 Kitasatospora sp. NPDC051914 | reverse complement strand
TTCCGCTTGACCGAGGAGCACGACATGCTCCGTGACGCGGTGCGGTCGCTGGCCGAGGCGAAGATCGCCCCGTTCGCGGCCGAGGTCGACGAGCAGGGCCGGTTCCCGCACGAGGCGCTGGAGGCGCTGCAGGGCAACGACCTGCACGCGGTGCACGTGCCGGAGGAGTACGGCGGCGCGGGCGCGGACGCGCTGGCCACCGTGATCGTGATCGAGGAGGTCGCCCGGGTCTGCGCCTCGTCCTCGCTGATCCCCGCGGTGAACAAGCTCGGCTCGCTGCCCGTCCAGCTGTCCGGCTCGGAGGAGCTGAAGGCCAAGTACCTGGGCGCGCTCGCCCGCGGCGAGGGCATGTTCTCCTACTGCCTGTCCGAGCCGGAGGCCGGCTCGGACGCGGCCGGCATGAAGACCCGCGCGGTCCGCGACGGCGACTTCTGGGTCCTCAACGGCGTCAAGCGGTGGATCACCAACGCCGGCGTGTCCGAGTTCTACACCGTCATGGCGGTCACCGACCCGGCGCTGCGCTCCAAGGGCATCTCCGCGTTCGTGGTCGAGAAGGGCGACGAGGGGGTGTCCTTCGGCGCCCCGGAGAAGAAGCTCGGCATCAAGGGCTCGCCGACCCGCGAGGTCTACTTCGACAACGTGCGGATCCCCGCCGACCGGATGATCGGCGCCGAGGGCACCGGCTTCGCCACCGCGATGAAGACCCTCGACCACACCCGGGTCACCATCGCCGCGCAGGCCATCGGCATCGCCCAGGGCGCCCTCGACTACGCCAAGGGCTACGTCAAGGAGCGCAAGCAGTTCGGCAAGGCCATCGCCGAGTTCCAGGGCATCCAGTTCATGCTCGCCGACATGGCGATGAAGCTGGAGGCGGCCCGCCAGCTCACCTACGCCGCCGCCGCGAAGTCCCAGCGCACCGACGCCGACCTGACCTTCTTCGGCGCCGCCGCCAAGTGCTTCGCCTCCGACGCCGCGATGGAGATCACCACCGACGCCGTCCAGCTCCTCGGCGGCTACGGCTACACCCGCGACTACCCGGTCGAGCGGATGATGCGCGACGCCAAGATCACCCAGATCTACGAGGGCACCAACCAGGTCCAGCGCATCGTCATGGCCCGCAACCTCCCGTAAC
>NZ_JBFAXX010000163.1:0-1273 GCF_040680995.1 Kitasatospora sp. NPDC051914 | reverse complement strand
CTAGGGTCTGTTGCGAAAGTGGATCAAGGTCGCCCGCGTGGCTCACAGACCACGAATGGCTTCGGCCAGGTCAGGGCCGTAGGAGGCCCAGCAGATGAGCGAGCCGTCGGCGGCGAGCTGCCCCATGAACCACTCGTCGTCAGCTCGGGCGAGGCACAGGTCATGGAAGGAAAGGATGACGTCAGGCTGGAGGACGTCGTAGTCCGCGGAGCCGGGCTGTTCGACAACGACGAGTCGTTCAAGCGAGAGCAGATCCGCTTCGGCGTCGCCGGAGACGGAACGGACCCGCTCGATCGTCCATCCGTCGGGGAGATCTGCGTTCACTGCCGCATGGTCGCACCCAGGGCGCCTCACAGCCATTCGTTTATGGCGGCGACCAGCACCGTCGCGTGATAGCGGACGGCGAGCTTGTCGTACCTCGTGGCGACCGCGCGGTGGCGCTTGAGCCGGTTGATCCCGCACTCGACCGCGTGCCGCTGCTTGTAGTCGTCCTTGTCGAACTGGGGCGGGCGGCCGCCTCGGGAGCCGAGCTTCCGACGGTTGCGGATCTGGTCCGCCTTCTCCGGGATGGTGCACTTCACGCCGCGTCGGCGCAGGTAGGAGCGGTTCGCGCGGGAGCCGTACGCCCTGTCCGCGCGGACCCTGTCCGGCTTCGTGCGGGGGCGGCCGGGGCCGGTCCTGGGCACTCGGATGGCGTCCAGGACCGGCTGGAACTGGGGACTGTCGTGCCGCTGGCCGGCGGTGACGAGCAGGGACAGCGGCTTCTGTCCCTGCTCGACCGCCAGGTGCAGCTTGGTGGTCAGCCCGCCGCGCGAGCGCCCGAGTCCGTGGTCGTCGGGCTCCGTGTCGACGCCACCGGGAGGCTCCTTCTGTAGAGCCCCTTTTTACGCGCTCCAGCGGCATGCTGGTGGGCGCGCGCGATAGTGGAGTCCACACTCACGTCCCACGTGATCAGGCCTTTTGCGTCGGCCTCGGCCTGCAACTGTTCGAAGATGCGCTTCCAGGTGCCGTCACGCTGCCACCGCCGGAACAGGTCGTAGGCCCGGTCCCACGGCCCGTACCGCTCAGGCAGGTCACGCCAGGGCGCCCCGGTCCGAGTCCGCCACCGTATGCCATCGATCAACTGCCGACGAGTCCACGTCCGCGGGCGGCCCGGCTTCTTGCCCACCGGCAGCAACGGCTCCAGCCGCTCCCACTGGCTGTTCGTCAGATCACCACGTCCCACAGACCGTGATCATCTACGACCTTGATCCACTTTCGCAACAGGCCCTAG
>NZ_JBFAXX010000162.1:0-1385 GCF_040680995.1 Kitasatospora sp. NPDC051914 | reverse complement strand
CGGACTCGAAGCTCTCTTGTCAACCGGTCGCGGGGAGTGAGCTTGGCGAGGCGCGTCGGCGGGCTTCGTCCTTCCACATGTGGCGGATGATCACGTTCGCGAGTTGACGCTTGTGGGCCCGGCGGGCCTCGCGCTTCGTCTTGTTCTCCGAGATTTTCCTCGTGACGTAGGCGCGTGCCGGCTCGTGGCATCTGACCTGGGTGACGTGCACGATGTGCAGGATCGAGTTCACGTTTCGGTTGCCACCGACGTCGAGACGGTGCCGCCGTGCCGGGCCGTGGCCTTCGCCGGACGACAGGGCGATGGGGGCGGATCCGCACCAGCGGGCGAACTGCGCCTCGGTGGTGAACCGGCAGGGATCGCCGACCTCGACGAGCAGGCTCATCGCAGTGACTGGGCCGATGCCACAGAGCTCCGTGAGAGTGCACCCGAGCCGCCCCAGTAGCGGTGGGATCTTCTTGTCGAGGGTCTTGATCCGGTTGGTCAGGACGCGGATATCGTCCAGGGCGGCCTGCAGGCGGTCCAGTCGCACCTGGTCAACAGTGGCGAGTCCGTCCCACTGGTCCGCGAAGACCTCGAGCGTTTCGAGCTGCGGCAGCACCCGGCTGGTCGAGGGCAGCAGCGACCGGATGCTCAGGGGAAGCGAGACCAGGACCGCCTCCGCTTCCGTGAGGTGGCGCACGCGCTGCAGGATCAGCGAATCCCGCCAGTCGTGGACCGCGGTGAGCTCCTCCCAAGCCGCTTCGGGGGCCGCATGCTTGCCGGCGGGTGGCAGCCGGGGATCGGCCAGCGTCTCGCGCGCGATCGCCTCGGCGTCCTCGATGTCGGTCTTGGCGCGACGACGGCGCCTTCGGCGTTCGGCTGTGCGGTTCGGCTGCACCTCACGGACGTCGTATCCGGCCGCGGACAGCGCCACAGTCAGGGGCTGGCCCAGCGCGGCGGATCCTTCGACGCCGATCCGATCGATAACCAGCTCAGTGTCGGTGAGGAACTCCAGAAGCTCTCCGATTCCTTCGGGGCTCACCGGGAACGAGACGACACCCACGAGACCTCCGAGGTTGTCGACCACTGCCAGGGTGGCGCTGTGCTTGTGCGGGTCTATGCCGCCCACGCCGCGTCGTGCGTCCAACTTCGCTGCCTTCCGAGGGAAACCGGCTACGGTGAGAGCGTGGGCCTCGTGGTGTCGGCAGATCTGGGTTGAGTCGGACAGGCTCTCTTCAAGCCAGGCACTCGAGGCCCGCGCTCACGGAACCGCCCGACACTTCGAATCCAGGGCAACCCTCAGGTGCCAATCGCGTTCAGAGTCAGGGCGGACCGTTTCGAGCGCCGGCCGGGGGAGCAACTCCCCGGCCAGTGGCAGAAGTACAACACCCAGATCGCGTTCG
>NZ_JBFAXX010000161.1:0-1431 GCF_040680995.1 Kitasatospora sp. NPDC051914 | reverse complement strand
GGTCACGTCCGCCGGAGTGGTGTATCGACGGCCACTCGGTGATCCGGTTTCAGGCTAGGCGGTAAGGGCTGTCGTGATGGTCTCGTCGGGGGTTTCTCCCTCGATCGGGTGGAGGCGGCAGCGGCCGAGGATCTCGGATCCGATGTAGCGGCGCTGTTCGGCCCATTCGTCGCTCTGCTCGGCCAGGACCGCGCCGATCAGGCGGACGATGGCGGCGCGGTCGGGGAAGATCCCGACGACGTCGGTGCGGCGCCGGATCTCCTTGTTCAGGCGTTCCTGCGGGTTGTTCGACCAGATCGACTTCCAGACCGTTCGGGGGAAGGCGGCGAAGGCGAGCAGGTCCTCGCGGGCGCTCTCCAAGTGCTCTGCGGCTTTGGGGAATCGCTCGTCGAGGGTGGCGATGACGGTGGCCATCTGCTGGCGCACGGCCTTCGCGTCGGGCTGTTCGAAGACGGTCCGCAGCAGGGTGGCGACCCAGGGCTGGGCGGACTTCGGAACCTGCGAGAGCAGGCTCCTGGCGTAATGCGTTCGACAGCGTTGCCAGGACGCGCCGGGCAGGGTGGCGCCGATCGCGTTGACGAGACCGGCGTGGGCGTCGGAGACCACCAGCTTGACCCCGCTCAGGCCGCGGGCGACCAGGGATCGGAGGAAGGCGAGCCAGCCGGCGCCGTCCTCGCTGGAGGCGACGTCCAGGCCCAGCACCTCGCGCTGGCCCTCGTTGTTGACGCCGACCGCGACCAGGCAGTGGACGTTGACGACCCTCCCGCCCTCGCGGACCTTCTGGGTCAGGGCGTCGACCCAGACGAACGTGTAGGGGCCCTGGTCGAGCGGGCGGCCTCGGAACTCGGCCACCCGCTCGTCCAAATGCTTTGCCATGTCGCTCACTTGTGACTTCGACAGCTGGGTGACGCCCATGGTCTCGGCGAGCTTCTCCACCCGCCGCGTCGAGACGCCGAGCAGGTAGCAGGTCGCGACCACGCTGATCAGCGCCTGCTCGGCCCGGCGCCGGCGCTCCAGCAGCCAGCTGGGGAAGTACGAGCCCGAGCGGACACGCGGGATCGCCAGATCGATGGTGCCGACTCGGGTGTCCCAGTCCCGATGCCGGTAGCCGTTGCGGGAGTTGACGCGCTCCTCGCTCGGCCGTCCGTACTCGCCGCCGCAGGCGCGGTCGACGTCGGCGGACATCATCGCCTCGGCGAACGTCTTCACCATCGCCCGCAACAGATCGGGACTCGCCGAGGCGAGGTTCTCCTCCAGCAGGGCGGCGAAGGGCACACTGTCAGGTGCGGTCATCGTGCTGTTCTCCTTCAAGAGCTTGGTCGTTCTCGAAGGATCAGCCGGTGGCCGTCTTACGTTCTCAGGCGACACCCGCTACCGGGACGAAACCCCCGGAACGGGTGGAACCCGTACACCACTTCCCTGGACGCAACC
>NZ_JBFAXX010000160.1:0-1467 GCF_040680995.1 Kitasatospora sp. NPDC051914 | reverse complement strand
TCGTCCAGCAGGAACACCTTGATCGGGTCGACCGCCCGGGCCGCTGCGCCGTCCGCCATCGCTTCTCCGTACTTCTCGACCCGCCCCCGTGCCGGAGGCAGGCAAAACCGTCAGCAGTTCTGCCGTGCTCCAGCTGGGACAATAGGACAGCAGGGCCCCATTGTCCCAGCGGCGGACAGGACGTGACGGCCGGTCGGGTACGGCGTGCCGGTCGGTGGGCGGGTCGCCGTCGGCGGACCTGCCGGGCGCTCAGTCGTGCGGGACGAGGACCACCGGTGCCTGCGCGTGGTGGAGCACCGCGTGGGCGACCGGTCCGAGCCGCATGCCGATGTGGTGGGGGCGGCGCCGGCGGCCGATCACCACGAGGGCCGCGTCGGCGGAGAGGTCCACCACGGCCGACGAACCGCTGCCCGCCCGGCAGTGCTCGACCACGGTGACCTCGGGGTACTTCTCCCGCCAACCGGCGAGCGCGTCGCCGAGCAGTTCGGCCTCGAGGGCCCGGAACTGCTCCGCCTCCGCCTGCGGCGGCACCCAGCCCGCATAGCCCCAGACCGGCGGGGGGCTCCAGCCGTGGACGGCACGGAGTACCGTGCCGCGGCGGGCGGCCTCGCGGAACGCGAAGTCGATCACGTCGGCGGCCGGGTCGCGGGTGTCGACGCCGAGGACCACCTCGGCCCCGTCGTGCCCGGCGGAGCGCTCCGGTTCGCCGGCGCGGACCAGCACGAGGGGAACGTCGCAGCGGCCGGCGACGGCGAGGCCGACGGAGCCGACCAGCAGTCCCTCGAAGCCGCCGATCCCGCGGGAGCCGAGGACGAGCACGTCCGCCTGCCCGGCGGCCTCGACCAGGACGTCGACCGGATCGCCGCCGCCGATCAGTTCGGTGCGGACGGCCACGTCCGGGCGGGTGCCGCGGACCACTGCCTCCGCATCGGAGAGCATGCGGGCGGCCAGGGCGCGTACGTCCTGGGGCAGGGTGGGGTCGGCGTGGATGTCGTCCAGCCATGTCCGGGCGTGGACCAGCCGGAGCGGCAGCCCGCGGCGGCCGGCCTCGTCGGCGGCCCAGCGGGCGGCCGCGGTGCTTTCGGGCGAGCCGTCGATTCCGGCGAGAACGTGTGCGGACATCGGGTTCTTCTCCTGGGGAGGGCGATTGGAGATGGCGCTGCCCAGCCTCCGGCACCCGGGATCGGCCCGGGCAGGGCCCTGAAGTCCCTTCCCCTGGGCCACAGGTCCCTCCCGGAGGCCGGGATCGTGCCCCCACCGGCCCTGTGTCCGGACGGCCGCACAGGGTGACGATGGATGCGGGCCCGCCGCCGGCGGCCGCCGACGCCGATGCGGAGGAGACCGCAGACATGTCCGCCACCCCGGAGCCGGCGCCCGGCCTCGCCGTCCGCGCCGCCGCCGTCCGCCAGGAGATGACGGACCGGCGCACCCGCCATCACGCCTGGATCCGCGGGCACGGCACCGACC
>NZ_JBFAXX010000159.1:0-1762 GCF_040680995.1 Kitasatospora sp. NPDC051914 | reverse complement strand
CCTCGGCGGTGAGCTGGGGGAGGACGGTGAACAGGTCGCCGACGACGCCGTAGTCGACGAGTTCGAAGATCGGGGCCTCGGGGTCCTTGTTGACCGCGACGATGGTCTTCGAGGTCTGCATGCCGGCCCGGTGCTGGATGGCGCCGGAGATGCCCGCGGCGACGTACAGCTGCGGGGAGACCTGCTTGCCGGTCTGGCCGACCTGGTTGGTGTGCGGGTACCAGCCGGCGTCGACGGCGGCGCGGGAGGCGCCGACGGCCGCGCCGAGCGCGTCCGCGAGCTCCTCGACGACGGCGAAGCCCTCGGCGGCGCCGACGCCGCGGCCGCCGGAGACCACGATCGCGGCCTCGGTCAGCTCGGGGCGGCCGGAGGAGATTCGCGGGGTGCGGGCGGTGACGGTGGCGGCGTTGCCGGTGAACTCCACCGTGACGCTCTCGACGGTGCCGGCGGCCGGGGCCGGCTCGGGGGCGGCGGCGTTCGGCTTGACGGTGATCACCGGGGCGCCGGCGGTCACGGTCGACTTGACCTGGAAGGAGGCGGCGAACACCGACTGGGTGGCGACCGGGCCGCCCTCGCCGGGCTCGAGGTCGACGGCGTCGGTGATGATGCCCGAGCCCAGGCGCAGCGCGGTGCGGGCGGCGATCTCCTTGCCCTCGCCGGAGGAGGTGACCAGGACGGCGGCGGCGCCGCTGGCCTTGGCGATCTGGGTGAGGGCGTCGACCTTGGGCACCACCAGCTGGGCGGCGAACGCCTCGGCGTCGGCGGTGTAGACCTTGGCGGCGCCGTACTCGGCGGCCTTGGCGGCGATCGCCGCCGCACTGTCGCCGGCGCCCAGGACGACGGCGGAGGGCTCGCCGATGCGGCGGGCCAGGGTGAGCAGTTCGAGGGCCGGCTTGCGGACCGCGCCGTCGGCGTGGTCCACGAGAACCAGGATCTCAGCCATTGGTTCTTGCTCCTGATCGTTCGTTGGATGCGCGCGGGGCGGGGTCAGATGAACTTCTGCTCGGCGAGGTAGGCGGCGAGCTGCTTGCCGCCGTCGCCCTCGTCGACCACGACGGTGCCGGCGGTGCGCGGCGGGCGGGCGGTGATCTCGCCGACCTTGGTCCAGGAGCCGGCCAGGCCGACGGTGTCGGCGTCGATGCCCAGGTCGTCCAGGTCGAACTCGGCGACGGGCTTCTTCTTCGCGGCCATGATGCCCTTGAAGGAGGGGTAGCGGGCCTCGCCGGACTGGTCGGTGACCGACACCACGGCCGGCAGCGGGGCCTCGACCTGCTCGGTGGCGGCGTCGCCGTCCCGGCGGCCCTTGACCACCCCGTTCTCGACGGCGACCTCGGACAGCAGGGTGGCCTGCGGCACGCCCAGGCGCTCGGCGAGCAGCGCGGGCAGCACGCCCATCGTGCCGTCGGTGGAGGCCATGCCGCACACCACCAGGTCGAAGCCGGTCTTCTCCAGCGCCTTCGCCACGATCGCCGAGGTGCCGATCACGTCCGAGCCGTGGATGTCCTCGTCGTTGACGTGCACGGCCTTGTCCGCGCCCATCGACAGCGCCTTGCGCAGCGCGTCCTTCGCGTCGTCGCCGCCCACCGTCAGCACCGTCACCTCGGCGTCCCCGGACGCCTCCGCGATCCGCAGCGCCTGCTCCACGCCGTACTCGTCCAGCTCCGACAGGAGGCCGTCCACGCCATCCCGGTCGGTGGTGGTGTCGTCCGCGAAGCGACGGTCACCGGTCGCGTCGGGCACGTACTTCACACAGACAACGATC
>NZ_JBFAXX010000158.1:0-1989 GCF_040680995.1 Kitasatospora sp. NPDC051914 | reverse complement strand
CGGGGGCCCCCGCTGGTGGGCCGGCCGGCGCCCGGCCGGGGCGGGCCCCCCCCCCGCGGGGGGCCCCCCCCCGGGCCGGGGGGCCCCCCCCGGGGCCCCCCCCGCCGCCATTCTGCACCCACAGGGGCACGGAAACACCGATGGCGCCACCATGAATCAGGTCGACACCTCCACATTTCCCTAGGTCAGGACAGTCGCGATCGACCACACTCCCCGGATGACGCCATCAGGGCTTGCGCATGGCACCACCATGGTGCCACTATGACGTCATGGACCTCACTCCGTATGTCGACACCCTGCGTCGCGAACTCGCGGTGGCCGCCGAAGCCGGTGGGGAAGATGCCCGCGCGCTGGCCGAGCGGCTCACCGCCCCGCTGGAGTCGGCAACCCGGCTGACCATGCTCAATGTGCTCTCCGTCGCGATGGACGAGGTCACCCGCGAGCTCGCCCCCGGCTCGGTCGACGTGCGGCTGCGCGGGCTGGATCCGGACTTCGTGGTGACGCTGCCGCCGGCCGGCAGCGGCTCCGCGGAAGCGGCCGACCGACCCGTCGAACCACTCGTCGCCCAGACGCCCGCCGACGGCGACGAGGGTGGCACCGCCCGCGTGAACCTGCGCCTGCCGGCACACCTCAAGGCCCGCGCCGAGGAGGCCGCGAACCGCGAGGGCCTGTCGGTCAATGCGTGGCTGGTGCGGGCCGTTTCGGCCGCGGTCGAGGGCGGCACGCAGCCGCGAGCGACGCAGAGGACCCGGACCGTCGGGCAGAGCTTCACGGGCTGGGTGCGCTAGCGCCCGCCCGCCGGCACCACTTCACTCACCCACCACGTCCCACCGGCGAAAACGCCACCAGGACCCAGGAGGACGGTACAGCCATGCCTTCTTTCGACACCCCCGAACCGATTTCCGCCAACACCCTCGTGGCCGCCGGTTCCGTGCGCTTCACCGCGGGCGACCGCCCCGACACGGTCGTCGAGGTGCGACCCCGCGACCCCGGGAAGGACAGGGACGTGCGGGCGGCCGAGCAGACCGAGGTCACGTGCGCGGGCGGCGTCCTGACCGTCAAGACGAAGCAGCGCACCCTGGTCGGGCCCAGCGGCGCCGTCGACGTGACGGTCGAACTCCCCACGGGCTCACGCGTCGACGTGACCGGCTCCTGGACCCAGGTGGTCGGCGAGGGCCGGCTCGGCGAGGTCCGGGTGAAGACCTCGTCCGGCGACGTCCGCCTCGACACGACCGGGCCGCTCCACCTGACCGCCTCGCACGGCTCGATCACCGTCGACCGGATCGAGGGCACGGCCGACATCACCACCAGCTCCGGCAGCGTGCGCGTCGGCACCGTCGACGGCCCCGCCGTCCTGAAGAACTCGCACGGCACCACGACCGTCGGCACCGCCTTCGGCGACCTGCGGGTGAGCGGTGCCAACGGCGACATCGACATCGCGCGCGCCGAGAGTTCGGTCACCGCCACCACCGCCCACGGCACCCTGCGGGTCGCCGACGTCGCCGGCGGCACCGTCCAGTTGGAGACCGCCTACGGTGCCATCGAGGTCGGCATTCGCGCGGGCACCGCCGCCTGGCTCGACGTCAGCTCCGAGCGCGGGCAGGTGCGCAACACCCTCACCGACTCCGCCCCGCCGGAGCAGGCCGAGGACACCGTCGAGGTCCGCGCCCGGACCCGCTGGGGCAACATCGACGTGCGCCGCGCCAAGTCCTGACCCGGACAGGGACCTCCTCGGCCCACCCGATCCCCAGCATCTTCAGCCTCCGAACGGGAGGGCACATGCCTTCATCTGTCATGCTCACGCCCAGGACGGACGGCGCTCCGCAGCCGCCCGCCGCCGTCTCCGCCGTCGGCCTGCGCAAGTCCTACGGCGACAAGACCGTCCTCGACGGCGTCGACCTGACCGTCCCGGAAGGGACGATCTTCTCCCTGCTCGGCCCGAACGGCGCGGGCAAGACCACCGCCGTCAGGATCCTCTCCACCCTCGTC
>NZ_JBFAXX010000157.1:0-2095 GCF_040680995.1 Kitasatospora sp. NPDC051914 | reverse complement strand
GGACGGTTTTCAGGTTCCGGCCGCGCGGTGGTGATCCCGGAACGCAACGCTGCGCCCTTGTTGTCCGGCACAATCCACGGCCCGGTCCTCGGCTCAGCCCTCCAGGGGCACGGAGGCCACTACCGGTCCGGACCAACCACTTGTGGTCTGCAACGTGCCACTTTCGACGTAATCGGGAGTAGTGGGTAGATCGTTTGACGGGCATGCTGGGATCAGCCCACGTCAGGGAGGCCGCTGATGCACGGCTGCCACCCGCTCTTGGCATGCCGCTACATCTACTACGGCATCCTCGCGGCCACCGTCCGGAGCTTCCGCCGGTCAAGCCGGGTGCGTTCGCCGGTGGGTTCGCGAAGGTCCACCCCAACCTGAAGTCCGTCTGCGTCCGTGATCGCGCCCGCTCGCGCCGATCGACAGCGGCACCGACCAAGAGCTGATCATCGGGGGCCCGCCGCAATCGCGGAGGTTCCCGTGATCGCCCTGGGTGTCAGACCGCTACCGAGCCGACCCTGCACCGTCTGACCTGATCCCTCGAACAACTCCAGACACCCCGTGCCCGAGGCATAGGCAGCTGCTATTCACAGCAAGGAGAAGTCAAGTGCAGAACCATGAGGTCCAAGAAGAGTGTGTCTTGTCGAACGCCCGTGAGGACGCGGCCGAACGCCGGCCGGGTGTGGTTCCCGGGCCGACGGACAGTCGGCCGCAGCAACGGATGATGGACTTGCTGCACGGCGCCCTCATCACGCAACTTCTCGTAGTGGCAACTGAGTTAGACATAGCGGAGCTCTTGGCCGACGGGCCGGTGCCGGTGCCGGAGCTCGCCCGCCGATGCGGGGCACACCCGCAGGCACTGCACCGGGTGCTGCGGGCGTTGGCTGCCCAGGGGATCTTTCGGGAGGTGGAGCCCGAGACGTTCGCCCTGACCCCACTGGCCGAGACGCTGCGCGCCGATGCGCCCGGGTCGGTGCGGGCCTGGGTCAGATTCTGGGGGCTGCCCGAGAAACTTCAGGCCATCAACTCGCTGTCGTATTCGGTGCGCACCGGCCGTCCGACGTTCCCGCACATACACGGTACGGACTGGTGGTCACACCTGGCCGCCCACCCGGAGCAGGCGGAACTGTTCAACGACGCGATGGGCGACATGGCCCGGCGTGTCCACGCCGCTGCTGTGGAGAGCTGCGACCTGACCGGCGTGGCGCAAGTGGTTGATGTCGGCGGAGGGCAGGGGCACCTGCTCGCCACGATCCTGCCACGCTACCCGGAGCTGCGGGCCACCCTGCTGGACCAGCCGTCGGTGGTTCGGGGCGCAGAGGCGGTGCTGGAAGCGGCCGGCATCGCCGACCGGGTCGACCTGGTCGGCGGGGACTTCTTCGACAGCGTGCCGCAGGGCGCGGACGCCTACCTCCTGTCGATGATTCTGCACGACTGGGACGACCAGCAGTGCGTGGCGGTGCTCGGCAGGATCCGGCAGGCGATGGCGCCCAATGCCCGGGTCATCGTTATCGATGCCATCGTGCCGGAGGACAACGCACCGCACGACGGGAAGCTGCGGGACACCGTCATGATGGCGCTGCACCCCGGCCGGGAGCGTACCGAGGCGGAATTCACCGCGCTGTTCGCCGCCGCGGGCTTACGGCACATCGCGACCACTGGGCTGGCCTCCTCGACGGGCCTGCTGGTCGCGCGGGCCTGACCGGCGCCGGGTGGGTAAGGCGTCCCGGTCAGGACCGGGCCCCGGCGGGGCATCGAGACGACCGGTTCGGGGTGGATCCCCGGGTGAGGCATCTGCACGTGAGACACGCCGCCAGTCGAGCCAGAACGGGTCCTGGACATGGATGCCGTCGGGGCGTAGCTCGGTGTTCTCGACGTGCTGGCGCATCCGGGGACCGTCCTCGTGAGGTTCCTCCTGCAACAGGTCCAGCAGGTACTGGCCGTACCCGCTCTTCAGCAACGGCTCGGCCAGCGCCCGGAGTTGGGCGCCGTCGATCAGCCCGGCCCGCCAACAGGCCTCCTCGATGCAGCCGATCTTGAACCCCTGGCGTTCCTCGATCACCCGGACGAACTCCGAGGCCTGCACCATCGACACGAAGGTGCCGGT
>NZ_JBFAXX010000156.1:0-2329 GCF_040680995.1 Kitasatospora sp. NPDC051914 | reverse complement strand
ACGGGGCTTCCATATCCGGCCTATCAACCCAGTCGTCTACTGGGAGCCTTACCCTCTCAAAGGAGGTGGGAGTGCTCATCTCGAAGCAGGCTTCCCGCTTAGATGCTTTCAGCGGTTATCCCTCCCGAACGTAGCCAACCAGCCATGCCCTTGGCAGGACAACTGGCACACCAGAGGTTCGTCCGTCCCGGTCCTCTCGTACTAGGGACAGCCCTTCTCAACACTCCTACGCGCACAGCGGATAGGGACCGAACTGTCTCACGACGTTCTAAACCCAGCTCGCGTACCGCTTTAATGGGCGAACAGCCCAACCCTTGGGACCTACTCCAGCCCCAGGATGCGACGAGCCGACATCGAGGTGCCAAACCATCCCGTCGATATGGACTCTTGGGGAAGATCAGCCTGTTATCCCCGGGGTACCTTTTATCCGTTGAGCGACGGCGCTTCCACAAGCCACCGCCGGATCACTAGTCCCTACTTTCGTACCTGCTCGACCCGTCAGTCTCACAGTCAAGCTCCCTTGTGCACTTACACTCAACACCTGATTGCCAACCAGGCTGAGGGAACCTTTGGGCGCCTCCGTTACCCTTTAGGAGGCAACCGCCCCAGTTAAACTACCCACCAGACACTGTCCCTGATCCGGATCACGGACCCAGGTTAGACATCCAGCACGACCAGAGTGGTATTTCAACGGCGACTCCACAACAACTGGCGTTGCTGCTTCACAGTCTCCCACCTATCCTACACAAGCCGAACCGAACACCAATATCAAGCTATAGTAAAGGTCCCGGGGTCTTTCCGTCCTGCTGCGCGAAACGAGCATCTTTACTCGTAATGCAATTTCACCGGGCCTGTGGTTGAGACAGTCGAGAAGTCGTTACGCCATTCGTGCAGGTCGGAACTTACCCGACAAGGAATTTCGCTACCTTAGGATGGTTATAGTTACCACCGCCGTTTACTGGCGCTTAAGTTCTCAGCTTCGCCCGACCGAAATCGGACTAACCGGTCCCCTTAACGTTCCAGCACCGGGCAGGCGTCAGTCCGTATACATCGCCTTACGGCTTCGCACGGACCTGTGTTTTTAGTAAACAGTCGCTTCTCGCTGGTCTCTGCGGCCACCCCCAGCTCGGAGTGCAAGACTCGTCACCAGGGCTGGCCCCCCTTCTCCCGAAGTTACGGGGGCATTTTGCCGAGTTCCTTAACCACAGTTCACCCGAACGCCTCGGTATTCTCTACCTGACCACCTGAGTCGGTTTGGGGTACGGGCCGCCATGAAACTCGCTAGAGGCTTTTCTCGACAGCATAGGATCATCCACTTCACCACAATCGGCTCGGCATCGGGTCTCAGCCTTGATGAGTGACGGATTTGCCTATCACTCGGCCTACACCCTTACCCCGGGACAACCACCGCCCGGGCTGGACTACCTTCCTGCGTCACCCCATCGCTCACCTACTACCACCTTGGGCCACCGGCTCCACCACTCCCCTTCACCCGAAGGATCCGGGGCGGCTTCACGGGCTTAGCATCAGAGGGTTCAGCGTTGGCGCTTCACAGCGGGTACGGGAATATCAACCCGTTGTCCATCGACTACGCCTGTCGGCCTCGCCTTAGGTCCCGACTTACCCTGGGCAGATCAGCTTGACCCAGGAACCCTTGGTCAATCGGCGCAAGAGTTTCCCACTCTTGTATCGCTACTCATGCCTGCATTCTCACTCGTGAACCGTCCACGACTCGATTCCTCGGCCGCTTCACCCGGCACACGACGCTCCCCTACCCATCCACAGCGCCGTTGGGCGTATTCTGTGAATGACACGACTTCGGTGGTGTGCTTGAGCCCCGCTACATTGTCGGCGCGGAATCACTTGACCAGTGAGCTATTACGCACTCTTTCAAGGGTGGCTGCTTCTAAGCCAACCTCCTGGTTGTCTCTGCGACTCCACATCCTTTCCCACTTAGCACACGCTTAGGGACCTTAGTCGGTGTTCTGGGCTGTTTCCCTCTCGACCATGGAGCTTATCCCCCACAGTCTCACTGCCGCGCTCTCACTTACCGGCATTCGGAGTTTGGCTAAGGTCAGTAACCCGGTGAGGCCCATCGCCTATCCAGTGCTCTACCTCCGGCAAGAAACACGCGACGCTGCACCTAAATGCATTTCGGGGAGAACCAGCTATCACGGAGTTTGATTGGCCTTTCACCCCTAACCACAGGTCATCCCCCAGGTTTTCAACCCTGGTGGGTTCGGTCCTCCACACGGTCTTACCCGCGCTTCAACCTGCCCATGGCTAGATCACTCCGCTTCGGGTCTTGGGCATGCAACTCGAACGCCCT
>NZ_JBFAXX010000155.1:0-2457 GCF_040680995.1 Kitasatospora sp. NPDC051914 | reverse complement strand
CGCCAGCGCATCGGCATCGCCCGCGGCCTCGCGCTCAAGCCCGAGGTCATCATCTGCGACGAGCCGGTCTCCGCCCTCGACGTCTCCGTCCAGGCCCAGGTGATCAACCTGCTGGAGCAGCTCCAGCAGGACTTCGAGCTCTCCTACATGTTCATCGCCCACGACCTCTCGATCGTCCGGCACATCTCCGACCGGGTCGGCGTGATGTACCTCGGCAAGATGGTCGAGATCGGCACGGACGAGGAGATCTACGAGAACGCCACCCACCCCTACACCCAGGCGCTGCTCTCCGCCGTCCCCGTCCCCGACCCGGCCGGCCGCGAGCGCCGCGAGCGGATCATCCTCTCCGGTGACATCCCCTCCCCGGCGAACCCGCCGTCCGGCTGCCGCTTCCGCACCCGCTGCTGGAAGGCCGAGGAGCGCTGCAGCACCGAGCTGCCGCTGCTCGCCGTCCCGGAGATCGGCGAGGGCCCGGCCAAGCACGCCTCGGCCTGCCACTTCGCCGAGGTCCGCGAGGCCGTCGCCGTCGCCTCCTGACCGGTCCGGACGCCCTCGCGGGCCCGTGGTGCGACCGCACCGCGGGCCCGCGGCGTTTCGGCACCCATCCGGCGGTATCCAGGTCGCGCCGCCGTGGCCCCGCTCCTTCGATGGGGTGTGATGCGTCATACACCCAGAGGAGGAAGCCCCATGCCTGCAGCGACCAGAGTGCGCTGGGCCTTGGTTCTCGCAACCAGCGTGGCCCTGGTGGCCACCGGCTGCAGCAGCGACGGTGACGGTGGCAGCAGCGGAGCCAGTGGGGGCACCGGCGGCATCGTCACCGCCTGGTGGGGCGACCCGCAGAACCCGCTCGAGCCGGCGAACACCAACGAGGTCAACGGCGGCGCCGTCATCGACATGATCTTCACCGGCCTGGTCCAGTACGACCCCAAGACCAGTGAGCCGAGCAACGCCAACGCGGAGTCGATCACCTCGGACGACCAGCAGAACTGGACGGTCAAGATCAAGCCCGGCTGGAAGTTCAGCGACGGCACCACGGTGACCGCCAAGTCCTACGTGGACGCCTGGAACTACGGCGCCCTCTCCACGAACAAGCAGCTGAACAGCAGCTTCTTCTCGTACATCCAGGGCTACGACCAGGTCGCGCCGGCCTCCGGCAACCCGACCGCGCAGACCCTGTCCGGCCTCAAGGTCGTCGACGACAACACCTTCACCGTGGCGCTCACCCAGAAGTTCTCCACCTGGCCCGCCACCCTCGGCTACTCGGCGTTCGTCCCGCTCCCGGCGGCCTTCTTCTCCGATCACGCGGCCTACCTCAACAAGCCGATCGGCAACGGCCCGTACGAGATCAGCTCGTGGACCAAGAGCCAGAAGATGGAGCTGCGGCCGTTCTCCGGCTACAGCGGCGCGGACAAGCCCAAGAACGGCGGCATCGACCTCCGGGTCTACACCGACACCAACGCCGCCTACGCCGACCTCCAGGCCGGCAACCTCGACGTCGACAACGGCCTGCCCAACAGCGCCCTGAAGACCGTCGAGACCGACCTCAACGGGCGCTTCCTCAACACCCCGGCCGGCATCATCCAGACCATCTCCTTCCCGCTCTACGACCCGAACTGGAACACCGCGAACGCCCAGAAGGTCCGCCTCGGCCTCGCCATGGCGATCGACCGGCCCACCATCACCAAGGTCGTCTTCAACGACACCCGCACCCCCGCCAGCGACTGGACCTCGCCGGTGCTCGGCGCCGCGGGCGGCTTCAAGGAAGGCATCTGCGGCCAGGCCTGCACCTACAACCCGACCCAGGCCAAGCAGCTCGTCCAGGAGGGCGGCGGCATCCCCGGCGGCCAGCTCACCATCACCTACAACGCCGACGGCCCGCACAAGGAGTGGGTCGACGCCGTCTGCAACAGCATCAACAACGCCCTCGGCAACACCAGCGCCTGCGTCGGCAACCCGGTCGGCACCTTCGCCGACTTCCGCAACCAGGTCACCACCAAGAAGATGACCGGCCCGTTCCGCACCGGCTGGCAGATGGACTACCCGCTGATCCAGAACTTCCTGCAGCCCGTCTACACCACCGGCGCCTCGTCGAACGACTCCGGCTACAGCAACCCGCAGTTCGACTCCCTGGTGAACCAGGCCAACGCCAACGCGGACAAGTCCGCCGCGATCAGCCAGTTCCAGGACGGCGAGAAGCTGCTCGCCACCGACCTGCCCGCCATCCCGCTCTGGTACCAGAACGGCACCGTCGGCTGGTCCTCCCGCGTCGACAACGTCCTGCTCAACCCGTTCAGCGTCCCGGTCTACGACCAGATCACCGTCAAGTAGTCGGCAGCGGCCGCCGGGGCCCGGGCCCCGGCGGGCGCCCGGCCGGCGGCCCCCCGGGGGGTTCGGGAGTGCGCCCGGGGGGACTGCAGTCACCAAGACCGCCGAGTCGGAGGGCGGGGGGTGGGTGGA
>NZ_JBFAXX010000154.1:0-2761 GCF_040680995.1 Kitasatospora sp. NPDC051914 | reverse complement strand
CTCGGCCTGCAGTTCCGCGAGGAGGTCCATCACCTGGGCCTGGACGGTGACGTCCAGGGCGGTGGTGGGCTCGTCCGCGATGATCAGGTCGGGCTCCAGGGCGAGCGCCATGGCGATCATGATGCGCTGGCGCATGCCGCCGGAGAACTGGTGCGGGTAGTCGTTCACCCGCTGCTTGGCGGCCGGGATGCGGACGCGGTCCATCAGTTCGACGGCCTTGTCCTTGGCGTCCTTGCGGGAGACGCCGCGGTGCACCCGGTACATCTCGCCGAGCTGGGTGCCGACGCTGTGGACGGGGTTCAGGGCGGACAGCGCGTCCTGGAAGATCATGGCCATCTGCTCGCCGCGGATCTTCCGCCGCTCCTCGGCGCCGAGCTTGAGCAGGTCGCGGCCCTTGAAGACGATCTCGCCGCCGGTGACGAAACCGGGCGGGCTGTCCAGGATGCCCATGATCGCCTGGGCGGTGACGGACTTGCCGGAACCGGACTCACCGAGCACGGCGAGGGTCTCCCCCGCGCGGACGGAGTAGTCGACGCCGTTGACGGCCTTGGCGACGCCGTCGCGGGTGCGGAACTCGACCTGCAGGCCGCGGACGTCGAGCAGTTCGCCCCCGGGCGCGGCGGTGACGGCCGCACGGGTGTCGATCCGGATGGCGCCGCCGCCGGCGTCGTCGTCGCTGTTGCCGCTGTTCATGGTTGGTGGGGGCCCCTCTCAGCGCAGCTTCGGGTCGAGAGCGTCGCGGACGGCGTCGCCGAGCATGATGAACGCCAGGACGGTGAGGCTCAGCGCCCCGGCCGGGTAGAGCAGCATGTGCGGAGCGTTGCGGAAGGTCGCCGAGGCCGAGGAGATGTCGATGCCCCAGGAGACCGTCGGCGGCTTGAGGCCCACGCCGAGGAAGCTCAGGGTGGCCTCCAGGGCGATGTAGGTGCCGAGTGCGATGGTGGCGACCACGATGATCGGGGCGACCGCGTTGGGCAGGATGTGCCGCAGCATCAGCCGGCTGTTGCTCGCGCCGAGGGCCCTGGCCGCGGTCACGTAGTCCTGCTGTTTGGCGGTGATCACGGCGCCGCGGCCGATGCGGGCGATCTGCGGCCAGCCGAGCACCACGATGAAGGCGACCACGATCCAGATCGACCGGCTGGGGATGACGGAGAGGAAGACCAGGCCGCCGAGCAGGATCGGGATGCCGAAGAAGATGTCGGCGACCCGGGAGATGACCGAGTCGGACCAGCCGCCGAGGAAGCCGGCCAGGCCGCCGAGCACGGTGCCGACCAGGGCGGCGCCGACGGTGGCGCAGACGCCGACCGTGATGGAGGCGCGCGCGCCGTGGACGGTGCGGGAGTAGACGTCGCAGCCCTGCCCGTCGTAGCCGAAGGGATGACCGGACTCGGCGCCCTGCTGGGCCTTCGACAGGTCGCACTTCAGCGGGTCGGTGGAGGTGAACAGGCCGGGCCAGATCGCCATCACCACCAGGAAGATGATCAGCAGTCCGGAGATGATGAAGATCGGGTTGCGCCGCAGGTCGCGCCAGGCGTCCTGCCAGAGGCTGCGCGGCTTGACCCGGTCGTCGGCCGCGGGGATCTCCGGTTCGTCGTCGAGTCGCTCGTTCTTGATTAAAGTCTGCGCTTCCATGGTGCCGAGGTCGAAGGTGCGGCTCTCGACGGCACTCTGGATTTCCTCTTCCTCGGTGCCGGCGTCCGCGAGGGGGTCCGCCTTGTTGTACTTCTCCTGGTCAGGCATAACGGATCCTCGGGTCCAGGACCGCGTAGAGCAGGTCGACGAGCAGGTTGGCCGCCAGGTAGATGATGATCAGGATGGTCACGAAGCCGACGACCGTGGCGGTGTTCTGACGGACGATGCCCTGGTAGAGGTAGAAGCCCACCCCGTGGATGTTGAAGATCCGCTCGGTGACCAGCGCGCCGCCCATGAGGGCGCCCAGGTCGGCGCCGAGGAAGGTGACGACCGGGATCAGCGAGTTGCGCAGCAGGTGGTTGAGCACCACCCGGCGGCGCGGGAGGCCCTTGGCCACCGCGGTGCGCACGTAGTCGGCCCGGGAGTTCTCGGCGACGGTGGTGCGGGTGAGCCGGGCGACGTAGGCGAGCGAGACGGACGCGAGCACGATGCCGGGCAGCAGGAGGGACTCGAAGGTGAGGTCCTCGCCGGCCGTGGCGGGCAGGACGCCCCACTTCACACCGACCAGGTACTGGAGCACGAAACCGGTGACGAAGGTGGGGATGGAGATGACGATCAGGGTGAAGATCAGCACCGTGTTGTCCGACCAGCCGCCGCGGCGCAGGCCGCTGATCAGGCCGAAGCCGACGCCGAAGATGACCTCGATGGTGAAGGCCACGGCGGTGAGCTTGATCGTCGCCGGGTAGGCGGTGGCGAGCAGCGAGGTGACCGACTGCCCGTTGAAGGTGGTGCCGAAGTCCCAGCGGAACAGGTTGCCCATGTAGATCAGGTACTGGAGCCACAGGGGTTCGTCCAGGTTGTACTGCTCGCGGATCTGCTGGGCGACGACCGGGTCGGGGGCCCGGTCGCCGAAGAGCGCGTTCACCGGGTCGCCGAGCGCGTGGACCATCACGAAGATGAGGAAGGTGCTCCCGAGGAACACCGGGATCATCTGCAGCAGGCGTCTGATGACGTAGCGTCCCATGCGAACCTCCAGGGGGCCGCCGGAAGGGCGGCCGCGCCGAGGGCGCCGTGAAGTCCGTGGACCGCGCGGTGCAGGGCTCGGTCGCCCCCGCCTCGCTCACCCCGA
>NZ_JBFAXX010000153.1:0-3031 GCF_040680995.1 Kitasatospora sp. NPDC051914 | reverse complement strand
CGGAACGGATCGGTGCGCATCAGCATCGCGAAACACCTCCACTGATCGATGGGTGCCAGTGCGCTTCACCTGAAACCGTTCTAACATGTCATCCACACGATGACAAACATTCGAGTCGCCAAAGGAGTGACATCATGGGAAAGCGGTCCGACGCGCCCACCACAGGCGGCGGCCCACCCACGGGACCGGCGTCCTTCCTCGCCGCAGCCGCCGCGCTCGCCGCCATCGACGACGCCGTTCGCATCGCCCAGAACCCCGGTCCCACCAACCGGTCCGGCGCCGGTGCACCGGACGAGGGCCCGGCACCGGCCCTGGCGGCGCTGGTGCTGCTGCGTGAACTGCGCACCGAACTCGCCGGCTGGGAGGCGGGCCTGGTGGAGACCGCCCGCGCCGGCGGAGCCACCTGGGCCGACCTCGCCCAGCCCATGGGCGTCGCCAGCCGCCAGGCCGCCGAGAACCGCTACCTCCGCCTCAGGCGCACCGGCAGCAGACCCGAGAACGCTGCAACCGGAGCGGAGCGCGTCAAAGCGGTACGCGACCGCCGGGCCGCCGACCGCGCCGTCACCGCCTGGGCTCGCGACCACGCCGCAGACCTGCGCGTCCTCGCGGCCCAGGTCGTCGCCGCGCCCGACCTCCCGCCCACAGCCCGCCCGGCGCTCACCGCACTCACCACCGCCCTCGCCGCCCCCGACCCGGCCGACCTGATAGCGCCCCTCGCCGACATGCGCCCCCACCTCGGCGCCACCCACCCCGACCTCACCACCCGCCTCGACACCCTCACCCACCGCACCGACCGCCTCCGCCATGACAGCGACCAACGACGCGCCTGACACCACCGCCGAAGCCAACTGGCAGCACATCGAGAACCGGCTCGCCGCCATCGAACGCCGCATCCACGAGCACAGCAGCGCGGCCATCGCCACCATCGACACCTGCCTGGCCAGACTCGACGCCCTCCGCCACGACCTGGCCCACCAACCCTGGCCCCCGCAGGCCTTCTTCGCACCCGGGGACCCTCCGGCCGTCCCGCCACAACAACCGGTGCCTACGGGAAGCCAACCCCGCCGGCGTACGCAGACCACCCTCCGGCACGGCCCGGCCGACAGTCACCAAGCCGCCGTACTGGCGTGACGGGCAGGGGCCATGCGGCCGATGCCCATGGACGCGGCCCAGGCTCGGCGGCTGCCGGAGAACCGGTCGCATGGCTCCGGCAGCCGCCCGAACCAGCCCCACATCGGCGCGCCGCCGACCGCGACCACTGCTGCCGGCACGCCCGGGTTACTGCGGTGGCTGCCCCAGCCCGAGCTCGTCCGGGAGCAGCCGCGGATCCTCGGCGTCACGGGCGTGCGCGGCCACCACCGCAGGGCGCTGGAGGCCGTGCACGCGGCCGGGGTGGTCCACCGTGATCTGAAGCCCTCGAACGTGATCCTGGCCCCGGACGGACCGCGGGTGTTGGACTTCGGCATCGCCCACGTCGCCGACGGCACCGCGGTCACGCGCACCGGCATGCTGACCGGGACCCAGGGCTGGCCGAGCCCCGAGTACTACAGGGACGGCACCGCCGGACCGCCCGGGGACGTCTTCGCCTGGGGGGCGCTGCTCGTCTTCGCGGCCACCGGCCGTCGCCCCTTCGGCACCGCAACGCCGAGGCCGTCGCTCTCCGCGTCCTCGGTGCCGAGCTGGACCTCACCGGTATTCCCGCCGAACTACTCGGCGAGCAGGCGACCCATGTCCTTGGCAATGTCCACGACGGCGTACCGAGGTTCCGGACCCGATCGCCGAGCAGTGGCGCCCCCCGACCGTCGTAGAGCCCGTCCGGCCCTCCCCCGGCCGACGCCGTCCGGGCCCGCGGTCCCGGCTCATCGTCGTCGCGGCGGCCGTGTCGCCACGGCCGCCGCGGGCGCTTGGTTCGCGCAGGCGGCCCTGGACCACGCCCCAGCCCGCGGCACCGACTCCCTGCCTGCGACGACGGCCCGCTCCGCCGCTGCCACCCAACCGGCAGCGACCACCTCACCCCTCGCCCATACGGCCGCCACCGCATCACTCACCCCGACCGCCGCGGCCTCGTCCGCGCCGACACAGACCCAGGTGATCACTCTCAGCCCCTGGTCCCCGACCGGCATCCCGGCAACCGGCGTCACCATCACCGGCCGGGGTGGCGGCTCCTGCTTCGGACCCGCCGAATCCACTGTGCGCACGGATGCCTGGCGCTGCATCGCCGGCGACCGGAGCCTCGGCCCGTGTTTCTCCCCGGACTCCGATCCCGCAGACACCAGCGCCCTGTGCCTGGACGAAGCCCCCGACCGCATGGTCGAACTGTCGGTTCCGACGACTTCCCAGGCAACAACCACATGCCGGGCGGCCCCGACATCGAGCCGATCATCCTCGTCCTGGCCAACGGTGCCGGTTGCTCGTTCGCCGGCGGCGGCACCTCGATGCTCGCTGGTCGGCGCCTGAACTTCAGCGGCTCTGGCGACGATCATGTGACGGTCGTCAGTGCGCGAGGAGTATGCGCTTGCGTAGGAGGTCGAACCTGGCCCGGCCGAACATCTGGCGTTTCAGCATCTTGATGCGGTTGACGTTGCCCTCGACCGCGCCGGAGGAGTGCGGGAGGGACAGTCCGTTGCGCACCGCGTCCAGGTCGCGGCGCAGGCCGGTGGCGAAGGAGGTCAGGGCGGGGAGGGTGTCGGCTTTTGACGGCGGCGATCCACGCCTCGATCGCGTGGCCGCGCAGGCCTTTCATGATCTTCGCGAAGTCGCGGACGTGCTTGTCCAGGCGGGTGAGCTCCGGGCTGCGTTCGAGGATCTTCTTCAGGGCCAGGGCATCGTCCTCGCCGAGATGGTCGGGGTCGGTCAGGATCCAACGGCTGGTCTCGCGCACGGTGGGCGGCTTCGGGGCCGGGACAGGCGCGGGGCGGCCGTCCCGGTAACGTCGTAGGTAGCGTTGGACGGTCTGTTCGCTGCCGGTGTAGCCCCGTTCGGTGATCTCCCGGGTCAGGGCGGTGGCGTTGTGCTCGCCCTCGTTCCAGCG
>NZ_JBFAXX010000152.1:0-3197 GCF_040680995.1 Kitasatospora sp. NPDC051914 | reverse complement strand
CACTAAGCTCTTCCGATCTCTGCCCGGCCCCGGCCGTTGTGCGCTGCCCTGCTCTCCGCGGGGCTCAGAACCCGTGCTCCGCGGGGCGGCCCGGCGGCAGCGACAGCAGCAACCGGTGGCGGCCGGTTGCCGGGGCCGCCACGGTGCCCGTCTGGTGCCCCAGGTACCCCGCCGCCACCCAGCCCTGCCCGGTGCCGCCGACCGACTGGCCGACCGTGTACCCGGTCGGGTGGCCCGCCGCCTCGCTCACCGCCAGCCGACCCTGCTGGTGCTCCGCACCGTGCGTCCGGCCGCCGGAGTCGGCCGCCGGCCGCGTCTCGGAGACGAACTGGGGCGTGCCCTGCGCATGCCCCGGGCAGGTCTCGAAGACCTGGTGCTGCGGGTATACGACCGAGGCCCCGCACCCGGCGAATCCGCTCCGCCCGCCGGAACCGCCGAACCCGACGAAGCGCAGCTGCTCCTCGTCCGTCCGGTCGCCCGGCAGGGCCCGGAAGAGTCTCCGGTACTCGGAGTACAGCGCGTCGTAGATCGGGGTCGGTGAGGTCGAGCGGTCCGCGTCGTACGAGGGGCGCATGCCCGGGATCGTGCGGCCGACGAGCGGGCGGGTGGTCGGGGCGACGTCGTAGCTGTACACGTGAGGGCCAACGAGCGAAGCCGCCGGGGGATGCGGGGGTTGCACGGCCCGGTCCATGCCAGTCCCCTGCAGCCCCCCGCGTCCCGCAGTGGCCTTCGGTGCGCCGCCCCGGGGCTCAGGTGCCGGCCAGCGGCAGCATGCCCGCCACCAGGACGCCCTGGGCGGCCGCCCGGTCGAGGGCCATCCGCAGCAGGTCCTCGCGGGGCTGGCGGCCGATGGTGCCGGCCGGCACCGCGTACATGATCACCTGGGAGCGGCGGCCCACCGCGGCCCGCCAGGCCTCGGTGACCTGCAGCGGCTGGTGGGCCTGCCACCAGGCGGCGCTGCCGCCGGTCGCCGAGGGCTGGAGGATCGCGTGCAGCTGCCCCATCGCCATCAGCACGGACCAGCCGGCGAGCGGCCGGTCGGGCGCGCGGTCCACCGACTGCACCACCTGGAAGCCGTGGTCGGTGAGCAGGGAGAGGAACTCGTCCTCCGCCGATCCGCTGCCCGGGCGGGCCACCGGGCCGGTCGGCTCCACCACGAGGGCCGCGTACGGGGTGTCCCCGCACAGCACCAGTCCGCAGGTGACGCCGAGCACGGCCGGCTGGGTGCCCGGGGCGGCCGGGGCCTGCGGCTGCGGCGCCGGTGCCTGGAGCTGCGGCGCCGGGGCCGCGGGCATGTCGTACCCGGCGGGGGCGTCGAAGCCGGCCGGGGTGTCGAAGCCGTTCGGCCCGGCGTAGGCCCCGGTGTACGGGTCCGGCACGGCGGGGGCGGGGGCGCCGACGCCGCCCCGGGCCTGGCTGATCGAGCGGACGGCGCCGAGCAGCTGCGCCTCGTCGACCGGCACCACCTGGGAGGGGACGCAGCGGGCGTGCGCGAAGGCCAGCACCGCGGTCTCGTCGCCGATGAACAGCACGGTGCTGGTGGGCTCGCGCAGCGAGTCGCCCGGCGCCCGGCACGAGGTGCAGTCGTAGGCGTCGGGCGCGTGGGCGCCGGCGACCAGGCGGTCCGCCTCGTCGTCGCCGATCTCGGTTCGTACTTCGTCGCTGACATCGAGCATGCGCGGCAAGGGGACTCCTCCGGTTCATGGTTGGCACGGGCGCGCCTGGCCGCCATTGCCAACGGGAGGTTGTGGCCGGGGTCACGGGTGCGTCCGGCTCCGACGGGATTTGCCGCGGATATGACTGCTATGTGTGGCCGACCGGTCGCAATCTGTCGACGCTGTGCGTGAGGTCACAGGACGGAAACGGTGAGCAGCCTCACGATCCGAAGGGGATTGATCATGGAAAATATGGGCAAATCGGGCAAACTGTCGTGATTTGCTAGATCGATACCCGCGGTAACGCCGCGTTGAGCTGGGAGGACCCGAAACTGTTTGGTGCCCGGCCGGGCGGCTCGTAGGTTTTTGCCCAGTGCACCGAGCACTTCCCGGGTTCACCCCGACGCACCGCCCACCGGCACCCGCCGGCGGCGCAGGTGCCCGTCCGAGCGGCTGACCACCGCCCGGACGCGACAGGTGGCCGGGGCGGCACAGCACGTACGAACACGTGCGGCCGTCTTGCGGACGCGGCGAGCGAAATCGAGCCATGAGGCTCTGGTTCCGCCTGCCCGCCCGGGGCTTTCGAGAGGAATCCCATGCTCTTCCGTAACGAGTCCGCCGCTGCCACCACCACCGCCACCAAGCGCAACCGCGTCCGGCTGGCGATCGCGGGCGGCGCCGCTGTGGCCGTCCTGCCGGTGGCCGGCCTCGTCACGGCCACCTCCGCCTCCGCCGCCTCCGTCTCCACCTGGGACGCCGTCGCCCAGTGCGAGAGCACCGGCAACTGGCACATCAACACCGGCAACGGCTTCTACGGCGGCCTGCAGTTCACCAACAGCACCTGGGCCGCCTTCGGCGGTACCTCGTTCGCCCCGCGCGCCGACCTGGCCACCAAGGACCAGCAGATCGCCATCGCCGAGAAGGTCCTCGCCGTGCAGGGCCCCGGCGCCTGGCCCGTCTGCTCCGTCAAGGCCGGCCTGACCAAGGGCGGCCCGGCCGCCTCGGTCAGCACCGCCGCCGCCCCGGCCCCGAAGGCCGCCGCCGCCCCCAAGGCTGCCGCCCCGGCCGCCCCGAAGGCCACTGCCGCCCCGAAGGCCGCCGAGCAGAAGGCCAGCCGCAGCGAGGCCCGCGCCACCCTGAACACCACCGCCAAGCAGGACGCCCCGAAGCCGTCCGCCCCGGCGAAGAAGAACACCAACGGCGCCAACTACACCGTCAAGGCCGGCGACACCCTGAGCAAGATCGCCAAGGCCAAGGGCCTCGACTGGAAGACCCTGTACAAGAACAACTCCGGTGTCATCGGCGGCAACCCGAACATGATCTTCCCGGGCCAGGTCCTCTCCGTCTGATCCGTCGGACACCCGTCCGATCCTTCGGACGACCCGGGGCCGCCGCGCCTGTCCGCGGCCGCCCCGGCCGCAGCCACCCGTCGGGGGGCGCCCCGCCCCCCCCCCCGCGGGGGGGCGCGCCGGCGGGGGGGGGGGCCGGCCCCCGGGCCGGGGGGCCGGCCCCACACACACGCGCCCGGTCCCCGCTCCCCCC
>NZ_JBFAXX010000151.1:0-3578 GCF_040680995.1 Kitasatospora sp. NPDC051914 | reverse complement strand
ACCCGGGCCGGGGGGGGTTTTCACACGCGCCCGGCCGGGGGGGGGGGCCCCCCCCCCCCCCCCCCCCCGGCCGGTTTCACCGCTCGGGTGGTCAGCGCCCCTCGTGGGGCGCCCTGCGCCTTCGCAGACGCGTTGCTAGCGTCCCGCGGAGTCCACCACGGACGCCCACTCGTCGAGCAGCTGCTCGGCGGCCTGGTCGTCCGGGCCCTCCGCCCACAGGTGGGTGACCGCCTCCGCGGGGTCCGGCAGGACGAGCGTCCAGCGCCCGTCCGCCTCCACCACGCGGACGCCGTCCGTGGTGTCCAGCCGCCGGTTCCCGGCCGCCTCCACCACCGAACGCATCACCATGCCCTTGGCCGCCCACGGCGTCGCGATGTCGCGCCGCTGGATGTGGGCCTGCGGGATGCGCGCATCGATCTGGCTCAGCGTGAGCTGGGTGCGCGCCACCAGGCCGACCAGGCGGACGAACGCCGCCGGGCCGTCCAGCACCCCGCTGAACTCGGGCACCACGAAGCCGCCGCGGCCGTCGCCGCCGAAGACCGTGCCCTCGTCGGCGGCCGCCTTCGCCAGGTCGTCCGGCGAGGTGGTCGTCCAGGTCACCTGGGTGCCGTGGTAGGCAGCGACCTGCTCGGCGATCCGCGTGGTCGTGACCGGCAGTGCCACCTGGCCGCTGCGCCGCTCGGCGGCGACCAGGTCGAGCAGGACCAGCAGCGCCCGGTCGTCCTGGATGACCCGGCCGAGCTCGTCCACGAAGGAGACGCGCTCGCCGACCGGGTCGAAGCGGACCCCGAACGCGGCCCGCGAGGAGGAGACCAGCTCGCCGAGCCTGGCCAGGGCGGCCCGCCGCTCCTCGGCGTCCTCGGTCGGCCGTGCCTCGTCCAGGCCGCTGTCGACGGTGAGCGTCTCCACGCCGAGCCGGCCGAGGATGCTCGGGAGAACGAGCCCCGCGCTGCCGTGCGCGGCGTCCACGACGACCTTCAGGCCCGCCTCGCGCACCCCGCTGGTGTCGACCGCCCGCAGCAGGTTCCGCGCGTACGAGTCGAACACGCTGGACGGGTGCAGCAGGTCGCCGATCTCACCGGGGAAGGCGCGCCGGAACTCCTGACGCGCGTACACGCGGTCCAGCTTCCGCTGACTGGCCTGCGAGAGGTCGGCTCCGGCCCCGTCGAAGAACAGGATGTCCAGCGAGTCCGGCACACCGGGCGTGGTCCGCAGGAAGATGCCGCCCGCGCTCCCGCGTGCGGTGTTCTGCCGGGCGACCGGCATCGGCACGTTCTCCAGGTCGCGGACGTCGATGGCGCTGGTCTGCAGCGCGGAGATCATCGCCCGCTTGAGCGCCCGGGCACCACGCGAGTGGTCACGCGCAATGGTGACGGTCGCACCCTTCTTCAGCGTGGTCGCGTACGCCCCGGCCAGCCGCACGGCCAGCTCCGGGGTGATCTCCACGTTGAGGATGCCGGAGACGCCGCGGGCACCGAAGAGGTGCTCCTGGCCCCGGGACTCCCAGATCACCGAGGTGTTGACGACCGCACCGGCCTCGATGGTCTTGAACGGGTACACCCGGACGTTGCCCGCCAGCAGCGACTCCTCGCCGATCAGGCACTCGTCGCCGACGACCGCCCCCTCGTCGATCCGGGCCGCCCGCATGACGTCCGTGTTCTTGCCGATCACACAGCCGCGGAGGTTGCTCTGCGGGCCGACGTACACGTTGTCGTGGACGACGGCCTTGTGCAGGAAGGCACCGCGCTTGACGACCACGTTGCTGCCCAGCACGGTGTGCTCGCGCAGCTCCACGCCGGCCTCGACCTTGGCGTAGTCGCCGATGTACAGCGGACCGCGCAGCACCGCCTCGGGGTCGACCTCGGCACCCTCGGCCACCCACACGCCGGGGGAGATCTCGAAGCCGTCCAGCTCGACCTCGACCTTGCTCTCGAGGACGTCCGCCTGGGCCTTCAGGTAGCTCTCGTGGGTGCCCACGTCCTCCCAGTAGCCCTCGGCGACGTAGCCGTAGACCGGCTTGCCCTCCTTGAGCAGCTGCGGGAAGACGTCGCTCGACCAGTCGACCGACTCGCCGGCCGCGACGTACGAGAACACCTCGGGTTCCATCACGTAGATGCCCGTGTTCACCGTGTCGGAGAAGACCTGGCCCCAGGTCGGCTTCTCGAGGAAGCGCTCGACCCGGCCCTCCTCGTCGGTGATGGTGATGCCGAACTCCAGCGGGTTCGGCACCCGGGTCAGGCACACCGTGACCAGCGCGCCCTTCTCCCGGTGGAAGGCGATGAGCTCGGAAAGATCGAAATCGGTGAGGGCGTCACCGGAGATCACCAGAAACGAGTCGTCCTTGAGCGCGTCCTCGGCGTTCTTCACACTGCCCGCGGTACCCAGCGGGACCTCTTCGTTGGCATAGGTGAGGTTCATCCCCAGCTCTTCGCCGTCCCCGAAGTAGTTCTTCACCAGGGAGGCCAGGAACTGAACGGTCACCACGGTGTCCGTGAGACCGTGTCGCCGTAGCAGCCGGAGCACATGCTCCATGATCGGCCGGTTGGCCACGGGCAGAAGCGGCTTGGGCATGCTCGACGTCATCGGACGGAGCCGAGTGCCCTCGCCACCCGCCATCACAACGGCTTTCATTTCGGGTGCGTCCTCCTTGTGCGGTGGTGAACCCTGCAGATCCATCAAACCGTTCAAGGGCTTCTCTACCCGGATAAAAACGTCCGACTCACCGTGTCGCGGCAAGTCGGACGTGAAGATCTTGTCAACAGCACTCAGACGGCCGGGCGGTCCGCCCGCACGAGCTGCCGGGCCTGGACCGCATAGAGGATGCCGGCCCACCAGTAGAGAGTCGTGCCCCACCAGATGAATGCCCAACTGACCGGTTCGGCAACCGTGGCGAGCCAGCTCTCGCCGTTGCCCAGCAGCAGAAGCGGAAACGCATACATCAGATTGAACGTGGCCGCCTTGCCGAGGAAACTCACCTGCAACGGGCCGTACCCGTGCCGGTTGAGAATCGGCAGCAGCGACGCGATGAACACCTCGCGCGCCAGCAGGACCACCGTCACCCACAGTGGCAGGATCTCCCGCCAGGTCAGACCGACGAGTGTGGAGAGCACGTAGAGCCGGTCCGCCGCCGGGTCCAGGATCTGCCCGAGCCGGCTGATCTGCCCCCAGCGCCGCGCGAGCTTGCCGTCGAGGTAGTCGCTCACCCCGCTGAGCATCAGGATGACGATCGCCCAGCCGTCGTTGTTCGGCCCGCCGAACACCGGCCACAGGATCAGCCACAGGAAGATGGGAACGCCGACCAGCCGGCCGATGCTCAGCAGGTTGGGGATGGTGAGGACGCGGTCGGTCTGCACGCGCGTCTCCTGAACCTCCACCTGGGACCCTCCTGATAGCTGTACCGCTCGACGCGCTCACCGGTCGACTGTGCGGGGTTGACCCTACAACAACAAAGCCCCCACCCTGCACGGGTGGGGGCTTTGCCATGAAGAATTGTTCGGCGGCGTCCTACTCTCCCACAGGGTCCCCCCTGCAGTACCATCGGCGCTCCGAGGCTTAGCTTCCGGGTTCGGAATGTGACC
>NZ_JBFAXX010000150.1:0-3600 GCF_040680995.1 Kitasatospora sp. NPDC051914 | reverse complement strand
GAGTGCCGATCGGCAGATCCCCGATCACCCCGAGCACCGTCTCCACCCCGTTGGGCACGTTGCGGTTGGCCTGCACCTCGCCGCCCTGGCCGACCAGAGCTATCTGGGACCTCTTGCGATGCACGTCGATCCCGACGTAGACAGACATAGCCGGGCCTCCTTCCCGAGCTCGCACGTACCCGGACGATAGGCATCGCCGGGCTGAGCACGGAAGGGGACCCGGCCCTCATAGGGTCAGGTCAATGACCGTTGTCAAGGTGCACCGGAATCCCGGCAGCCCCTCTGTACCCCTTGTCCTTGTCTTTGGTTGTTGGGTCTGGGGCGTGAGGCGGTTTGCGCGCTCCAGGGCCGCTGCTTGGCCCTTCCCTTTCTGCGTCCGGCCGGCCGCGCGCCCGGTGACCGGGCCGGGCGATGGTGCGGTGGGGTGGTGGCGGCCGGGGGCGGGCTGTCGGTGCCATGAGGTATCGAGGAACGGACGGAAGATCACCAACCGGCGGGGGAAGCAGCCATGAGCCACGACGAGGACGAGCAGCAGCAGCCAGACCGACCCGACCAGACCGACCGGCCACCGGCCGCCAAGACGCGCACCGCGTTCGTCCGCGCCAAGGCCTACCCCAACGGATCCACCGGCCCGCTGCGCCACAGCGTCCTTGAGGTGCTGGGCGTGCTGAAGGTGGCGACGGTCAAGCAGACCTGGCTGCTGGCCCAGCCCGGCCACGAGAAGCCGAACACGGTGGCCGGTGCGCTGCGCGACCTCGCGCTGAACAAGCTGACCGAGAAACGCGGCACCACCTCCGGCATCCCGGCCCCCAGCCACAGACCACCGACGGTGACACGCCCGCCGCCGACAGGACCGGCGCCGGGACCGGGACACTGCGCCCGGCGCGGCGCAGGCCGATGCGGCCGGTCGGGGCGGGGGCGGTGATCTGGGGCCTGACCGACCTCGGCCTGGACGCCGCGGCATCCACGCTGCCCTCCGAGCGGAAGATCGGCGGCCGGGCCCGCTCGGTCGGCCGGACCACCGGCGCCCCGCACGCCATGGCCGTCAACGACACCATCGTGGCGATGACGAGCCCGGCGACGCCGGGCACCCCGATCGGCACCATCGCCGACTGGACGACCGAAGCCGCCCACCCCTGCCGGGCGATCGCGCCCAGTACGCCGACGCGGTCCTCACCGCGCCCGCCGACGGCGTCCCGCTGCTCCTGGTCGAGGTCGACCTCCACAACGAGACGCCGCAGTTCGTCGCCGCCAAGTTCGACCGGTACGCGGAGTACTTCGCGCTGACCTACAACGACCCGACGCACGACGGGCACCACAGCAGTGCGAAGAAGCTCCCCGTCTGACGGCGGAAGTACCCGCAGGCCGGCCGCCGGAGCCTGCCGCCGATCGCCCTGGTCCTCGGCGGCGCCGGCCCGCGCGGCCTGAACAACCTGATCAACAAGGTCCAGGACTTCACCTCGGCGCAGGCGGTGCCACCGGTGTTGTCCAGTGCTGCCACTCAGAGCCTGATCACTAACCACGTGTGCCGCTGGATCGGGTGATCGTCGTGGGGTGGAGGCATAGAAGAAGGGCCTCCTGGAAGTTCGTGAGGTGTCAACGCAACACGAACACCGGAAGGCCCTGTGCCACAGTTCTACCGTGAGGCCGATAGTGGCTTCAACTTGCCTACTCCTGCGTGTCGTTGTGCCGCTCATCTGTACGGATCTGCGAACGAACGCCCCGATCGGCGGCCGGTGTACTCCAGCGACATGTCCGACGCGGAGTGGCAGGTCACCCTTGCCGCGCTGCCCGCCCCGCCGTGGCTGGAGGGCCGCGGCGGCCGTCCGGCCCGGTACTGCGAACGCCAGCTCATCGACGCGGTCCGCTACGTCGACGACAGCGGCTGCAAGTGGCGCCAGCTCCCGGCCGACTTCCCGCCCCGCTCCGCCGTCTACGCCTACTTCCAGCGAACCGCCGAGAACGGTGCACTGGCCGAGTACCACGACCGGCTCCGTGACCGCGTCCGCGAGAGCGAGGGCCGCGCCGTCCAGCCGACCGCCGCGATCATCGACTCCCAGTCCGTTCCCGCGGCCGAGACCGTCTCCGCTGGCCACCGCGGTTACGACGCCGGGAAGAACATCGACGGCCGCAAACGCCACATCGCCGTCGACACCCTCGGCCTGCTACTGGCCTGCCTGGTCACCCCCGCCAGCGTTCCCGACCGCGACGCCGCCGAGCTGCTGCTTGAGTTCCTGCGCGACCAGCACGAACAAGTCACTCTCGTGTGGGCCGACGGCGGCTACACCGGCCTGCTCGTCGATTGGGCCCTGGTCGCGCTCGCCCTGACCGTGGCCGTCGTCAAACGCGCCGACGACACCAGCGGCTTCACCGTCCTGCCCCGCCGCTGGGTCGTCGAACGCACCCTGTCCTGGATCTGCCGGCGCCGGCGCTGCGTCCGCGACTACGAGCGCCTGCCCGCCCACCACCTCGCCATGGTCACCTGGTCGATGACCATCCTCATGACCCGCCGCCTGGCCCGACGGGCAGGCCACCCCGGATGAACCGGCCAGTCAGGCCGCCACGGCCCGCACCACCGCCCAGGCGAACCGGCCCCGATCCGCCTGCACCGCCCACCCACGCACTACCAGACGCTTTGCCTTCGCCCGCACACCCTCCACCACCGAGGCCGTCGCCTCCAGCCCGAGCAGACGCGCCAGCTCACCAGCCTGCAACGGCTCCGGGGACGCCCCCAACGCCTGTGCCAGTTCCCGGTAGATCGGCGGGAGAGCGTCCAGCCCCATGCCGGGCTCCCGCACCGGCACAGCCACCCGGATCCCGCCGTCCGCTCCCGCGATCGCCGGGCCGATCGCCACGGCGCCGCCCCGGCCGTCGGGCTTTCCGCGCAGCACATCCCGCAGCGTCTCCCGGGCGATCACCAGCCGCGACAACTCCGCCTCGGCCTCCCCGAGAGCAGCAGCCAGCCGGGCTGCCTCGCCCCGAAGCCGCTCGACCTCACGACGAGCCCCGGCTTCCCGCTCCTCCACCAGCCCCAACACCGACGGCACCAGCAACCTCCGCGTGGATCGAAAGAGACGAATCAACAGATCTCTCCCACACAGGACGGAAGTTCACGCCACCCCAACGATCACCCGATCCAGCGATCCGCGCGGGTTAGTGATCAGGCTCTCAGGAGTGCGGGAGGCTCAGTCCGTTGCGCACCGCGTCCAAGTCGCGGCGCAGGCCGGTGGCGAAGGAGGTCAGGGCGGGGAGGGTGTCGGCTTCGACGGCGGCGATCCACTGCTCGATTTCGTGGCCGCGTAGGCCTTTCATGATCTTCGCGAAGCCGCGGACGTGCTTGTCCAGGCGGGTGAGTTCCGGGCTGCGTTCGAGGATCTTCTTCAGGGCCAGGGCATCGTCCTCGCCGAGATGGTCGGGGTCGGTCAGGATCCAGCGGCTGGTCTCGCGCACGGTGGGCGGTTTCGGGGCTGGGGCGGGTGCGGGGCGGCCGTCTCGGTAGCGTCGCAGGTAGCGTTGGACGGTCTGTTCGCTGCCGGTGTAGCCCCGTTCGGTGATCTCCCGGGTCAGGGCGGTGGCGTTGTGCTCGCCCTCGTTCCAGCG
>NZ_JBFAXX010000149.1:0-3601 GCF_040680995.1 Kitasatospora sp. NPDC051914 | reverse complement strand
ACAAATCCCCCCCCCCCGGCCGCCGCCCCCCCGCCCCCCCGGGGGGGGGGGGGGCCCCCCCCCACCCCCCCCCCCACCCCCAGTGGTGTGCCCTGGCTCCCTCGGCCTCAGGCCGGGTCGAGGGGGGCGGACCAGGTCAGGCGGGTGCCGCCGTCCTGGGGCGCGGTGAGGGCGAAGCGGCCGCCCACGCCTGCCGCCCGTTCCTCGAGGTTCCGCAGGCCGCTGCGCCGCCCCTGCTCCGGGATGCCCACGCCGTCGTCCTCCACGGTGAGGACGACCTGCCGGCCGGTCGCCTGCAGCACCACCTCGACGCGCCGCGCCTTGGCATGCCGTGCGGCGTTGCTCAGCGCCTCGCCGAGCACGGCCACCACCTCGTCGGCGAGCCGTATCGGCACGTCCGTGTCCAGCAGGCCCTCCATGCTGAGCCTGGGTGCGAAGCCGAGGGCGGGCTGGGCCTCCCCCACCACGGCGACGACGCGCGAGCGCAGGCCCTGCCGGCCCTCCTCCTCGCGGGCCCGCAGGCCGAAGATGGTGGACCGGATGATCTTGATGGTCTCGTCGAGGTCCGCAACGGCGCGCAGCACCCGGTCGGAGGCGCCGGAGTGCTCGATGAAGCGGGCCGCGCTCTGCAGGGTCATCCCGGTGGCGAACAGCCGCTGGATGGCCAGGTCGTGCAGGTCGCGGGCGATCCGGTCGCGGTCCTCGAGCATGGCCAGCTGTTCGGCGTCGCGCCGCCGTTCGGCGAGCTCGAGGGCGAGTGCGGCCTGGTCGGCGAAGCCGGAGAGCGGGCCGATCTCGCGGTCGGTGAAGGCCGGCTCGCCGAAGCGCCGGGCGAGCAGCAGGACGCCCTGGATCTCGCCCGCGTGCCGGCCGAGCGGGACTGCGACGGCCGGGCCGAGGCCGTGGCGGGGGTCCGCGCCGCCGCCCGGCAGGACGTCCCCGAGGTGGCCGGTGGTGACCGGGGCACCGCCGGTGTAGGCCCGGCCGGGGAGGGAGCCTTCCAGCGGGAGCAGCTGTCCGAGCCGGTCGGCGGTGTCGCCGCCGAGGGCGAGCTCGAGGCACAGTGCGCTGCCGTCGGCGGTGGGTACGGCCATGTCGGCGGTCCGGGCGCCGGTGATGGCGAGGGCACGCTGGGCGATCAGTTCGACGACGCTGGTGCGGGAGGTGCCGGAGAGCAGGCTGCGGGTGATCTCGGCGCTGACGCTCAGCCAGCGCTGCTGGCGCTGGGCCTCCTCGTAGAGGCGGGCGTTGTCGATGGCGACGCCCGCGGCGACGGCGAGGGTGGAGATGACGGACTCGTCGTCGGCGTCGAAGCCCTCGCCGTTGCGCTTGTCGGTGAGGTAGAGGTTGCCGAAGACCTCGTCGCGGACCCGGACGGGCACGCCGAGGAAGGTCCGCATCACGGGGTGGTGGGCCGGGCAGCCGTGCGAGGCGGGGTGCGCGGCCAGGTCCTCCAGGCGGAGCGCCTCGGGGCGGCGGATCAGTTCGCCGAGGATGCCCTTGCCGGTGGGGTACGGGCCGATCTCGGCGATCTCCTCGTCGGAGAGGCCGACGGTGAGGAACTGGGAGAGGGTCTCCCCGTCGGGGCCGATGACGCCGAGCGCGGCGTACTTGGCGTCGACGAGGACCGCGGCGGCCTCGACGATCCGCCGCAGGACATGGGTGAGGTCGAGTTCGCGGCCGACCGAGAGGACGGCCTCCAGGAGGCTGTGCACGCGGTCGCGGGTGCCGCGCGCGGCATCGATGCGGGCCTGCAGCTCCTCCAGCAGCTCGTCGAGCCTCAGCTGCGGAATCCGCGGCCTCATCTCGTCCTCGCTCACCTGGGTCTCCTCACGTCTGCCCGCCGGACGGTCGATTCTCGCAGACCCGGGCGCCCGAGGAGGGCGGTGGGCCGGAGTCGGCGGCGCGGATTCGGTGTGCTCCGCCGGCGCGGCCCGCCGGCGGCTTCCGGGGGGGGCGGCCGGGCGCGCTCGGTGCAGTCGGGGGGCGGTCAGCCGACGTGGACGTGCGGGCGGCGCGAGCGGTCGGGTTCGGCCTCGCGCAGGACCTCGCGGGTGACCGGGGCGACCTCGCCCTGGCCGAACAGGAAGAACCGCAGGAACTGCGCGAAGGGGTTGCCCTCGGTCCACTCGAAGTAGATGTGCGGCAGCTGGCCGGTGGTGTCCCGGGCGTGCAGCAACAGGGCCGCCAGGGCGTTGGGGACGCTGGAGTGCTCCAGGGTGAGCACCCGGTACCGGTCGTGGACCACCTCGCCGTGCACCCGCAGTTCGGCCTCGAAATCGGACGGGTCGCGGACGGTGACCTCCACGAAGACCAGGTCGTCCTCGGCGGGGAGGGCGTTGTCGGCACGGATCTGGTGGAGCTTGTCGCGGTACTCGGCGAGGTCGCGGGCCTCGGGCTCGTTGGCGATCAGCCGGATCGAGCGGTGCGCACTGTCCCGTACGAAGCGCTCGGCGAGGGTGTCGAGCACGACGTCGGTGACCCGCAGCTCGAAGGCGCGGGCGAGGCGGGAGGTGAAGGAGATCAGCATGATGGCGGCGATGAAGCAGGCGCCGATCTTCACGCCGTCGGGCCGTTCGGCGATGTTCGCGGCCGTGGTGTAGATGAACACCGCGGCGATCACGGCGAAGCCGATCGTCCAGCCGTGCTGGCGGGCCCGCCGGGCGGCGATGGTCACCGCGACGGCCGCCGAGGTGATGAGCACCAGGACGCCGGTCGCGTAGGCGCCGCCCTGCTTGTCGACGCTCGCGTCGAAGATCCAGGTGACCAGGAACGCCACCGCGGTCAGTACCAGGACGGTCGGCCGCACGGCACGCGCCCAGTGCGGCGCCATGCCGTAGCGCGGCAGGTAGCGGGGCATCAGGTTGAGCAGGCCCGCCATCGCCGAGGCGCCGGCGAACCACAGGATGGCGATGGTGGAGACGTCGTACACGGTGCCGAAGGCATTGCCCAGGTACTCGTGGGCGAGGTACGCCAGGGCGCGGCCGTTGGCCTGTCCGCCGGGCTCGAAGGCCGGCGCGGGGATCAGCAGGGTGGTGATGAAGCTACTGGTGATCAGGAAGACGCTCATGATCAGGGCGGCGGTGGTCAGCAGCTTCCGGGCGCCGCGGATGCGCCCGGTCGGCTTCTCCTCGGTGTCGTCCGGGTCGCCCTTGATGTGCGGCATGACGGCGACACCGGTCTCGAAGCCGGACAGGCCGAGGGCGAGCTTGGGGAAGGTGATCAGCGACACCCCGATCATCGCGATCACGCTGCCGTGCTCCGCCGTCAGCGCATGCCGCCAGTCGGTGATCAGCTCCGGCGCGGTGAGGACGTGCCACAGGCCGGTGCCGACGACGATCACGTTCAGCCCCAGGTAGACGGCGACCAGCACCACCGCAACGCCGATCGCCTCGCTGAAGCCCTTCAGGAACACCCCGCCGAGCAGCGCGATCAGCAGCAGCGTGATGCCCACCTGGTTGCCGCGCAGCGACTCCGCCAGGTGCGGGTTCTCCACCAGGTGCGCGGTGGCGTCGGCCGCCGACAGCGTGATGGTGATCAGGAAGTCGGTCGCCGCGAAGCCCAGCAGGACGAGGACGAAGAGCTTGCCCTGCCAGAAGCT
>NZ_JBFAXX010000148.1:0-4095 GCF_040680995.1 Kitasatospora sp. NPDC051914 | reverse complement strand
CTGGTTCTGGCCCTTGACCTTGTAGACCTGCGGCGCCTCGAACAGGTTGTTCACCGTGTCGCTCATGACCGTCGTGTACGACGAGCCGAAGCTGCCCGGGAAGTTCCCGATCGGCATGCTCGCCCGGTAGATCTTGCCGTTGTCACCGGCGAAGAACAGGTACATGTTCTGGCCGTCGGCGATCAGCGTCTGGTCGATCGGGCCGGTCCCGGAGCCCGAGATGCTGCCGGTGAACAGCGGCTGCGGCGCCGACCAGCCGTTGGGGTTGGTCGGATCGCTCGACGTACGGTAGATGAACGGCCACTGACCCCACTGGTACGCCAGCACCCAGATGTTCTTGGGCGCGAAGTAGAACAACGTGGGCGCCACCGCGGCCTGGCCCATCCCGCTCTGCCCCGCCGACGCCATGTCCGACCAGTTGGTGAACGGGCTGAACATCATGGAGCCGTACGACGACCCCGACACGTTCGACGCATAGACCAGGTGCTTGCCGTTGTACACGACGTTCGTGAAGTCCTTCACCGACACCCACCCGTTCGCCGGCTGCGCCAGCGCACCCGTCGACGTCCACCGGTACGTCGACGGAAGCGCGCACGTGCCGCCCGTCGGCGTGGGCGTCGGCGTCGACGGGCTCGACGACAGGCCGGTCCACTGCTGGTTGCTGCGGCCGTTGCACGTCCAGATCTGCACGGCCGTGCCGTTGGCCGTGCCGGCGCCCGTGACGTCGAGGCACAGTCCGGACTCGACGCCGACGATCGTGCCGTCGGAGTTCACCCGCCACTGCTGGTTCGCGCCGCCGCTGCAGGTCCAGATCTGCACCCGGGTGCCGGCCGTGGTGGCGTGGCCCGGAACATCCAGGCACTTGTTGCCGTACACGGTCAGCTGGTTGCCGGACGTCAACGTCCACAGCTGGTTGGCGCCGCCCGAGCAGTCATAGATCTGCAGGGCCGCGCCGTCGCTCTGGCTGGCGTTCTGCACATCGAGACACCGACCGGAACCGACGCCGCGCAAGGCTGCGCTGGTGGCCGCCTGAGCCGGGTTGGCGGACAGCAGCGCTGCCAACGCCGCCACGGCCGCGACCACGGCGGTGAGCATCACGGAGAGATGTTTGCGCACGGGGGACCTCCTCTGTGAACGGATGGACTGTCGAACAGGGTCTTTGGCGCTGACACTCGTGTGCTGCCATCGGCGCGCTCGGTGGCCCGGCTCACCGGAAGTTCCAGTGCTGGTCGGCGTCGCCGTCGGAGTCCCGGATCCGGACGGGTGTGCCGTTGCCGTTCTGTCCGGCGGGCTCGTCGAGAACGCGTCCGGCGGCTGCGTCGGAGAGCATGTGGACGGTGCCGGAGGTGATGCCGCCGCCAGGGGTGCCGTCGCTGTTGCCGACCGGGGCGGTGAGCGCCGCGCTGTGGGCGGGCTTCTTGTTGCCGCCGAGTAGCGGCTGCTCCAGGCCGCTGCCGCACCCGGCGTGGTCACCCCGGCGGTATGGCCGGCCGCGGGCCCTCGGCGACGGCTCTGGCCGAGCTGACGACCATGCATGCGGCCGCCGTCAGGGCCTCACGGAGACGAGGCTTCCTTTTGGCCTACGGCATGACGGACCGTTCTCCTTGTGGGTGGGGGATGCCAGGCCGGGCATGCTCTGTTAGCGCTAACAATTTACCGTGCCCGCCGGGCAGTGGGGGGAGAGAATTCCAGGGATTGCCGCGTGGAACCGGACGCTTACGGGCTCAGCTCGCGCTGCAGGAGAGCGTCGGCCAAGTGGTGCTGCCGTTCTTCATGATGGTCATGCCCCAGTTGTTGCCCGCGCCGTTGGGGGTGGCGACCAGCGTCTGGGCGTCGGGGTAGGACGCGTTGATGTTCCAGGTCGCGCTGATCTTCTCCGGGGAGGGGACCTTCACGGTCACCTTCCAGGTGTTCGATCCGGTGACCGAGACGTTCAGGTTGTAGCGGTCGCTCCACGAGGCGCCGGCGGAGAGCGTCGCGGTGCAGCTGCCGCCGCCGCCGGTGCCGCCGCCGGTGGAGGAGCCCAGCGTGATGTTGGAGCTGCCGCTGCTCCGGTAGCCCTCGGTGGCCATGATCTCGTAGTTCATGGTGCCGAGGTTCATGCCGTACCTGGCCCACGCGTCGAAGTGGTTTCCGACGGTGATGGTCCCGCCGGTCCGCTTGGTCTGCCGGACGCTCCAGTACTGGTTGAAGGTCTTGATTCCCTCGATGGAAGGGGCGTTGTAGCGCGTCGTCTCGTAGATGTCGTAGGTGCCGCCGTCACTGGTGACGGTGCCCTTGTACGTGCCGGTGGGCTTGTAGGAGCCGTAGTTCTCGACGATGTAGTACTCGACGAGCGGGTTGGTGCTCCAGCCGTAGAGCGCCAGGTAGGCGTTGCCGTTGGTGCTCCAAGTGCCCGAGTAGGTCACCGGGTTGCGGGACCCGGTGCTCCAGCCCTTGCCGGCGACGAAGTTGCCGGCGTTGGTCCACGAGGTGCTGTAGTTACCGCCGCCGTTCAGGGACATCGAGGCCGCGCCGGTGCCCTCGGTCCAGAACGAGTAGAAGTATCCGCCGTCGGTGCCGGTCCGGTTCGTGGTGACGGTCGCGGCATCGGCGGTGCCGGGCAGGATCAGGACGGTCGCCAGGGCCAGTACGGGGACGCGCGCCTTGTCGACGAGTCGCCAGGGGCGACCGGTCTTGCGACTTTTGGGGCGGGGGAGGTTCACGGGAGTGATCCGTCCTGTTGGTGAGTGGGTGGGGGGTGGGTGCAGCCCTGGGCCACCGGCGACCGCGAGGGGTGGGACGGCGTCGTACGGCGGTGTGCAGAGCCGACCTGACAGCAGCATCGTTGTGTCCGAAGCCAGTTGGCGAATGCAGCCCGGATCCGGGGCCGTTCGGACTTGTCGACGGCGACAGTGTTGACCTGCACCCGACAGGGTGTCAACACTTTCGACCAAGAGAGCGATAGATTCGCTCCTGCCCCAAGTCCACCATCCTCACAAAGGGGCTGGCCAGACGTGTGGAGGCCGACGCGTGCCTGAAAAACTTGACCTGCCTTCGCTCGATTTCCCCGCGATCTTCTCGGGATTGCCGAAACCTGCAGCAATAAGTGTTCGAAAGTTTCGAAGACTGCACAGGATCCCGCGGAGACGGCGGTCAGGCCAGCCCGCCCCGGCGGATCACCTGCGAGTACCAGCGGGCGCTGGACTTGGGCGTGCGGACCAGCGTGTCGTAGTCCACGTGCACCATGCCGAAGCGCTTGCCGTAGCCGTAGGCCCACTCGAAGTTGTCCATCAGTGACCACAGGTAGTAGCCGCGGACGTCGGCGCCGGCGTCGATCGCGTCGGCGATCGCGCTCAGGTGCCCCTCGATGTACCGGATCCGCTCCGGGTCGTGGACGCTGCCGTCGGCGCCGACCACGTCCTCGAACGCGGCGCCGTTCTCGGTGACCAGCAGCGGCAGGCCGAACTCGCGGTGGAGGGCGGTCAGCGAGTCGGACAGGCCGGTCGGGTCGATCGGCCACCCCATCGCGGTGAGGTCCTCGTTGGCGTGGTGGAAGGCGACGTCCTCGGCGCCCGGCCAGGGGCTGTGCGGGCTGTCGCCGTGACCGTCGTGCCGGGGGAGGTCCTTGGCGTTCCCGGCGGAGGAGACCACGGTGGGGTTGTAGTAGTTGAGGCCGAGCAGGTCGATCGGGCGGGAGATTTCGGCGAGGTCGCCGTCGTGGACGAGTTCGTCCCACTTGACGATGTGCGCGGTGTCGCCGATGAGGTCCTCGTCGTAGCGGCCCTTGAACATCGGGCCGGTGAAGATCCGGTTGCCGACGGCCTCGATCCGGCGGGCGGCCTCGAGGTCGTCGGGGTGCCGGCTGAGCGGGCGGATCGCGTGCAGGTTGAGCGAGACGGCGATCCGGGAGCCGGTCGGGAGGGCGGAGCGCAGGGCGCCGACGGCGAGGCCATGGCCGAGGTTGAGGTGGTGGGCGGCCTTGAGCGCGTCGGCGGGGTCGGTGCGGCCGGGGGCGTGCACGCCGGAGGCGTAGCCGAGGAAGGCGCTGCACCAGGGCTCGTTGAGCGTGGTCCAGGTGCCGACCCGGTCGCCGAGCGCCTCGGCGGCGAGCGA
>NZ_JBFAXX010000147.1:0-4177 GCF_040680995.1 Kitasatospora sp. NPDC051914 | reverse complement strand
CGCCCGGTCACATTCCGAACCCGGAAGCTAAGCCTCGGAGCGCCGATGGTACTGCAGGGGGGACCCTGTGGGAGAGTAGGACGCCGCCGAACAATTCTTCGCAGTAGCCCCGCCCGGGTCCCGGGCGGGGCTACTCGCATTTCCGGACCCGACTCGATCGGGGTTGCTCCGACAGCCCTCGGTATCGGCCTCGTGGGGTGGTGCTAGGTCCACCCCGAAGACGGGTGGCACAGCCAATGTGTCGCCAGCGGCCGACCCGCGACACTGATGTCATCGCCAGTCGGACGTCGATGTCAGGAGCAGCACCGTGGCAGTCACAACTTCCCTTGAAGGGGTGAAAGTGGTCGGTCGGGGAGCGTCGGAGCGGCTCAGGGAGAGCGTTCGGGCGACGGGCCGATCGGTGCTTGCGGTCGGCGGAGCCTGGCTGAGCGTCTTCGTCCCGTTCATGGTGGTCGTCATCACCGGCGGTGTGACGGTACAGCTCTTCGAGTCCTTCGAGTTCGTTCCGTTCGCCGTGTTCGTGGCAGTGTCGATCACCGGGCTGGTATCGGCGTACTGGTGCTCCCGGCACAGTGCGGGGTGGACGAGGTCCCAACTCCGCCGCTGGTGCGCGGTGGTTGTCCGGCCCGGCTACTCATCGATGCCGACGCTGGAGCGCGACGAGCGCGGCTACTGGTGGACGGGGTTCTCGTACCACCGGCGTCAGAGCACGGCCCGGGTGGCGCGGTTCGTGCACTGGACGGTGCGGGACGCGGCGACCCGGCGGGACGCGGCCTGGTGGGTGCTCAATCCGCTGTCTGCGCTGTTCTTCCTCTGCCCGCCCGCGCTGCTGCTTGTGGGCGGCTTCTCCTTCGCCATGGATGCGATGGCCGATCCCCGGGAGTACGGCCAGCTCAGCAGCGGCCACCCGCTCAGCTACCTGATATCCCTCCTGCTGGGCGGCGCGGCGGCGGTGAGCGGTCTGCTCATCGCGCCGTACGCGTTTCGGGCGCACCTCGACGTCGCCTGCCGTGTGCTGGTGCCCGGGCGGCAGGCGAGCGCCACCCAGCTGCGGCGGCGCGTGGAGGAGTTGACGCTCACCCGGGCGGATGCGATCGGTGACCAGGCGGCCGAGCTCCGCCGGATCGAGCGAGACCTGCACGACGGTGCCCAGGCTCGACTGGTCGCCATCGGGATGACGCTCGGCACCATCGAGCACCTGATGGAGACCGACCAGGCGGCTGCACGTGAACTGCTCTCCGAAGCGCGGCAGTCGTCCGCGAGGGCGCTCCAGGAGCTGCGCGACCTGGTGCGGGGCATTCACCCGCCCGTGCTGGCCGAGCGGGGGCTCGGTGATGCGGTGCGCGCCCTGGCGCTGGACAGCCGGCAGCCGACCGAGGTGACGGTGAGCCTGCCCGAGCGGCCCGATGCGCCGGTCGAGGCGGCGGTGTACTTCTGCATCAGCGAGCTGCTCGCGAATGCGGCCAAGCACTCGGGTGCCGAGCAGGTCTGGGTGGACATCCTGTTCCGGGCCGGCCTGTTGCGGGTGACGGTCACCGACGACGGGTGCGGAGGTGCCCAGCCGGGCCGGGGGAGCGGGCTGCGCGGCATTGAGCGGAGGTTGGGTACCTTCGATGGCACGCTCTCGCTCAGCAGTCCGCCGGGCGGGCCGACGACCATCACCATGGAGCTGCCGTGCGCGTTGTCCTCGCCGAGGATCTCTACCTCCTTCGACAAGGGCTGATCCAGCTCCTGGAGGTGCACGGCTTCACCATTGCGGCGGCGGTCGAGACCGGGCCCGAGCTGTTGGAGGCCCTGCTGACCGAACAGCCCGACGTCGCGGTGGTGGACGTCAGGCTCCCGCCGACGCTCACCGACGAGGGGCTGCAGGCCGCCCTCGTCGCGCGGCGGAAGATCCCCGGCCTGCCGGTCCTGGTGCTGTCCCAGCACGTCCAACAGCTCTATGCGCGTGAGCTGTTGGCCGACGGCTCCGGAGGTGTCGGGTACCTGCTGAAGGACCGGGTGTTCAACGCCGAGCAGTTCGTCGACGCGGTCCGCCGGGTGGCCGCCGGCGGTACGGCGATGGACCCGGACGTGATCGCCAAACTGATGGAGAGCCGGGCTGCCTCGGGGCCGCTGCAACGTCTGTCGCCGCGCGAGCGCGAGGTGCTGGAACTGATGGCGGAGGGTTGTTCCAATTCCGCCATCGCAGCCCGACTCACCGTCAGCGACGGTGCTGTGGCGAAACACATTGCCAATATCTTCACGAAGTTGGAGTTGGCACCCGCCGAGGATGCCAACCGCCGTGTGCTGGCGGTGTTGGCGCACCTCAACGGTGCACCTCAGCGAACACAGGCGTCCGGGTGGGAGGCGTGATCAGACGCGTGTACGAGTAGTATCCGGTGGGCCGAGACGGTCCACAGCACGGAGACCCCGTGTCCGGCCGAGGGTGGATTCGGCAGTAACGGTCGCTTACGGCAGCAGCCGAGTCCCAGGGGTTGATCAACTACATGGCACGTCGCCCATCCCTCACCCGCGCCCATCGGGCCCTGCTCGGCGTGGTCGCCGCCGGTGCCTGTCTGATCTCCGGAATCGGTTTCGCCGGCTCCTACAACGCGGTGCGCGATCTCGCGATGGAGAAGGGCTTCGGCGCCTTCTCGTACGCATTCCCGATCGGCGTCGACGCGGGCATCGTGGTGCTCCTGTCGCTGGATCTCGTGCTGACCTGGCTGCGGATACCCTTCCCGCTGCTGCGGCAGACCGCCTGGCTGCTGACCGCCGCGACGATCGCGTTCAACGCGGCGGCCTCCTGGGGCGATGCCCTGGGCATGGCGATGCACGCGGTCATCCCGGTGCTGTTCGTCGTGGTGGTGGAGGCCTCCCGGCACGCCGTCGGCCGGATCGCGGCGATCACCGCGGACCGCCACATGGAGTCGGTCCGTCTGATGCGCTGGCTGCTCTCGCCGGTGCCGACGTTCCGGCTCTGGCGCCGCATGAAGCTGTGGGAGCTCCGCTCGTACGACGAGACCGTCCGCCTGGAGCAGAACCGTCTGGTCTACCGGGCCCAGCTGCGCTTCCGCTACGGCCGCGGCTGGCGCCGCTCGGCGCCGTTCCAGGCGCTGCTGCCGCTCAAGCTCGCCAAGTACGGTGTGCCGCTGGACCCGAGCGTCCTCGACCGGATCGACGGTCCGCTCGAGGTCACCAAGGGTGCGGCCACGCCCGCCGTCGGCCCGGCGGTGTCCGCGGCGGCGGTGGCGCCGACGCTGGCCAAGCTGGCTGCGGTGCGGCTGCGGGACGCACAGGAGCCGGCCCAGCAGGACGCGCCGGTGTCCGAGCCCGAGGCCGCCAAGCTCAACGTGTGGATGGCCCGGGCGGTGAAGGGCTACTCGCAGCCGGGCGACGACGCCGACCAGCAGGGCCGGGTGCCCGGGCAGATGTCCCCGTGGTTCAAGCCGCCGCGGGTTGCCGGCCCCCGGCCGGCCGGTGCCCAGGGCGGTCCGATGGACGGCCTTCCCGCCGTCGGCCCGCAGGCCCCGCTCCGGCAGGGCGGCCCGCAGGCCCGCCCGGTGCAGGGCGCCGGCGGCCGTCCCCAGCAGGCCCACCAGGGCATGGGCCGTCCGGTGCCGGGCCAGGTGTCACCCGGTCGGCTCGGCCGTCCGATCCGCCTGGAGCAGACGGTCCAGGGCGAGGCCGAGCAGTTCGACCAGGACGTGCGCCGTTTCGCGCAGCCCCAGCGCGAGCAGGCCGTCGCCGAGCCGCTCCCGTTCGACCAGGCCGAGGCCGACAGGGCCGAGCTGGCGGGGCTGGACTTCCCGGTCGAGGCCGACCTGGTGGAAGGGGACGAGCAGCCCGCCGGCCGCCGCCCGGGTGCCGAGCCGCTCGACCCCGACGTCTGCTTCGACGCCCTGATCGCGTACATCGACACCTACGAGCAGCAGCCCGACCCGCAGAGCCTCGCGGAGTACCTGACCGCCGCGTACGGCATGACCGGCTCCCGTCCGGACGGCTCGGTCAACCCCGCCGACGTGAACCGGATCTGGCCCCAGCTGCAGAACCGCTACGTCAGCTCCGGCCGGGAGTAGCCCTCGGCAGCAGCTGGCCGCACACCGGCCGCAGGCGGCGGCCGACGGTACGGAAGCCGGGCATCGGAGCCCTGCATCGTCACGGACGCGTCCTGCCACCCCCCGGGTGGCAGGAC
>NZ_JBFAXX010000146.1:0-4537 GCF_040680995.1 Kitasatospora sp. NPDC051914 | reverse complement strand
GGGCCCGGCCCGGGCCCCCGCCGCGGCGGTGTCAGCGGGCGCTGACCTCGTGCACGAAGGCGACCAGGCGGGTCAGCGCGTCCGGGTCCATGGTCGGCATGACGCCGTGTCCGAGGTTGAAGATGTGACCGCTGTCGCCGAGTGCGGCGGCGGCGTGCAGCACCTCGCGGGCCTTGGTCTCGACGACGTGGGTGGGTGCGTAGAGCACCGCCGGGTCGAGGTTGCCCTGCAGGCCCTTGTCGGGGCCCACCCGGTCGGCGGCGACGTTCAGCGGCACCCGCCAGTCGACGCCGACGACGTCCGCGCCGGCCTGGCCCATCAGGCCGAGGAGCTCGCCGGTGCCGACGCCGAAGTGGATGCGCGGCACGCCGTAGTGGGCGACCTCCTCGAAGACCCGGGCGCTGGCGGGCATCACCGAGCGGCGGTAGTCGTCGGGGGCGAGCGCGCCGACCCAGGAGTCGAAGAGCTGGATCGCGGAGGCGCCGGCCTCGATCTGGATCTTCAGGAAGGCGGCGGTGATGTCCGCCAGCCGGTCGACCAGGCCCGCCCACAGCTCAGGGGCGCCGTACATCATGGCCTTGGTCTTCTCGTGGCTCTTGGACGGCCCGCCCTCGACCAGGTAGCTGGCGAGGGTGAACGGGGCGCCGGCGAAGCCGATCAGCGGGGTGGTGCCGAGCTCGTCGACGAGCAGCCCGACCGCCTCGGTGATGTACGGCATGTCGTCGGGCTCCAGCGGGCGCAGCCGCTGCAGGTCCTCGACGGTGCGGATCGGGTCGGCGATGACCGGGCCGACGCCGGGCTTGATGTCGACGTCGATGCCGACGGCGCGCAGCGGTACCACGATGTCGCTGAAGAAGATCGCCGCGTCCACCTTGTGCCGGCGGACGGGCTGCAGCGTGATCTCCTTGACCAGCTCGGGGCGCATGCAGGACTCCAGCATCGGAATCCCCTCGCGCACCTTGAGGTACTCGGGCAGCGAGCGGCCGGCCTGCCGCATGAACCACACGGGCGTGTACGGCACCGGCTCGCGGCGGGCGGCGCGCAGGAAGACGGAGTCGTACGCGGCGCCGCGGCGCACGGTGGACTGCGGGTCGGTCTCGGCTGCGGGGGTCGCCGCGGGTGTCTCGCTCACGGGTCAAATCTTCGCACGCGCCGCCCGCGGGGCCGCTCCGGGCGGCTCGTAGGTTCGTCCGATATCCACAACCCGTGGCGCTACGGCGCGCCGCACCGGCGAAAGTTGCTCGGATTGGGGGCGCGGGCGACCTAGGCTTCCCTCCATGGCAGCGGTCGGCGGACACCCCGCACAAGGTGGCGGAACTGAGAAGGAGGCGGCGCCGATCGAGTTCCGCCGCGCGGTCGAGGCGCTCGCCGGTGCCCGGCTCCGACCCGAGGTGCTGCTCTCCCCCGCGCCGGCCCCGCGCCGGCTGGCCCCGTTCGCGTACGCGGTGACCGCCGTGGTCGAGGTGGACGGCGAGGAGCTCGCGGACGGCCGCCTGGTGCTGCTGCACGACCCCGCCGGCCAGGAGGCCTGGAACGGGGACTTCCGCGTGGTGACGATGACCAGGGCCGAACTGGAGCCCGAGATCGCCGGCGACCCGATGCTGAGCGAGGTCGGCTGGGCCTGGCTGATGGACGCGCTGCAGGCGCACGGCGCCGGGTACGCGGAGCCGGGCGGCACGGTGACCCGCTGCGCCTCGCACTACTTCGGGGCACTGGCCGAGCGTCCGGCGTCGACCGAGATCGAGGTGCGGGCGTCCTGGACGCCGGCCGACAAGCGGTTCGAGCGGCACCTGGCGGCCTGGGGCGACATGCTGTGCATCTGCGCCGGGCTGCCGCCGACCGCCGCGGCGCCCGTGGCGATGACGGACGCCCCGTCACTCGGCGGCGTGGTGCCGATGCCGGCCCGCCGCCGGCCCCGCCCGCACTGAGCCGCGGGCCGCGGTGCGGCCGCCGCTGCCCTTCCGGGGGACGTCCCGTCCGGCGCGGGCCACCGCCACTCCCAGGGCTGATGGAGTGTGACTTCCGTCGCCGTCCGCGTCAATTACCCGGCAAAAATTGATCATTTCGATCCGGTATCGATCGAATCCGTGCGATTCGAGGGCATGTCGTATCAGTCACCTGCGCGATTTGTCCGTATTGTTACTCACTAGATCGTGATCTTTCGCTAAAGCCGGGCACGGATGATGCCGAAGGTGTCAGTGACCCTTTCCGAACGCGGAACACTCCGACCGCCCCCATCGGGGTTCCGTCCGCCACTCCCCACAGGAGGCCTGGTGTCGGTCCTTCTCGAGCACCCCGCAAACGTGGTCGCCTACCGTCCGACGAAGCCCACCGCCATGGTGGTCATCGCCGACCCGCGCGTCCGAAACACCGTCACCCGGCACCTGTGGGCCCTGGGTGTCCGCGACGTGATCGAGGTCTCCTCGATCGCCGAGGCCCGCCCGCGGGTGGCCACCCCGCGCGACATCTGCATCGCCGACGTGCACCTCCCGGACGGCTCCGGGCTGACCATCCTGGCCGAGACCCGCGCCGCGGGCTGGCCCAACGGCCTCGCGCTCTCCGCGGCCGACGACATCGGGGCCGTCCGCTCCGCGCTCGCCGGCGGCGTCAAGGGCTACGTGGTCACCGGTACCCGTACCAACCTCGCCATGCCCGGCCGGCCCGGCATGCCGCTCGGCGCCGCCCACCTCGCCGGCCGGATGCGCCGGCCCGGCATGCCGGGCGTCCCCGGCGTCCCCGGAGCCGCGGGGGCGCCCGGTGCACCCGGCGCGCCGGGTGCACCGGGCGCGCAGCCCACCGCGTACCGGGAGCTGTCGGGCCGCGAGGTCGAGGTGCTGCGGCTGGTGGCGGAGGGCCAGTCCAACAAGGCGATCGGCGTGGCGATGGGCCTGTCCGCACTCACCGTGAAGAGCCACCTCGCGCGGATCGCCCGCAAGCTGGGCACCGGCGACCGGGCCGGCATGGTCGCGGTCGCCCTGCGCACCGGCATCATCCACTGACCCCCGTGCCGGCCCGCTGCGGGCCGGCACCGGCGGGCCGTCCCGGCGGAGGCCCGGAGGAACGTTTCCTCCGGGCCTCCGCCGCACACCAGCGGGGTGACCGGCGGGCCATGCACCGGGGGCATATGTCGGAACGCGGTCTGACCAGTCCGACAACACTCCCGGCCGCGAACGCCGTCGTACCCTTGGGGGGTGACCGACGCCGTAGCAGCCATCCCAGAAGAGACAGCCCCGGTCCCGCTCCTCGAACCGCGGGAGGGGCTGCCACCCGTCGTGGCCGACGAGCAGGCGCTCGCCGCGACGATCGCGGCCTTCGCCGCCGGGACGGGCCCGGTCGCCGTCGACGCCGAGCGCGCCTCCGGCTACCGCTACGGCCAGCGGGCCTATCTCATCCAGCTCCGCCGGGCCGGCGCGGGCACCGCCCTGATCGACCCGATCGCCTGCCCCGACCTGACCGCCCTCGGCGAGGCCCTCGCCGACGCCGAATGGGTGGTGCACGCCGCCACCCAGGACCTCCCCTGCCTCGCCGAGGTCGGCATGCGCCCGCAGCGCCTGTTCGACACCGAGCTCGCCGGGCGGATCGCCGGCTTCCCCCGGGTCGGCCTCGGCCCGATGACCGAGAACGTGCTCGGCCTCTCGCTCGCCAAGGAGCACTCGGCGGTCGACTGGTCCACCCGCCCGCTGCCCGAGCCCTGGCTGCGCTACGCCGCTCTGGACGTCGAGGTGCTGGTCGAGCTGCGCGACGCACTCGAGCAGGAGCTGGACGCCCAGGGCAAGCTCGACTGGGCCCTCCAGGAGTTCGCGGCCCTCGCCGCCGCCCCGCTGCCGGCCCCCCGGGTCGACCCGTGGCGGCGCACCTCCCAGCTGCACAAGGTGCGGCGGCGCCGGCAGCTCGCCGCCGTCCGCGAGCTCTGGCAGACCCGCGACCGGATGGCCCGCGAGCGCGACGTCTCCCCCGGCCGGGTGCTGCCCGACGCCGCCATCGTCAACGCGGCCCTCGCCATGCCGCTCAACGCCGCCGCGCTGGTCGCCGTCCAGGGCTTCGGCCCGCGGGTGAACCGGCGCCAGCTCGACCAGTGGCTGGCCGCCCTGCAGCGCGCCCGCGAGCTGCCGGAGTCCCAGCTGCCCGCCGCCGCGGCGCCGCACGACGGGCCGCCGCCGCCCCGCGCCTGGGCCGACAAGGACCCGGTGGCGGCGGCGCGGCTGTCCGCGGCGCGGGCCGCGGTGTCGGCGATCGCCGAGGAGAAGAACCTGCCGGCCGAGAACCTGATCACGCCGGACCTCGTCCGGCGGGTCTGCTGGGAGCCCCCGGCGGTGGCCGACGCCGAGAACATCGCCGCCTCCCTCCGCCGCCTCGGCGCCCGCCGGTGGCAGACCGACCTGGTCTCCCCGGCCCTCGCCACCGCCTTCGACGAGGCCGCCGGCTAGGGCCCAGGTCAGGGCGGTAAGCCATCAGGGGCGCGGGGGGCGGGGGGGCAGCCGTCGGGGGCGGGGGGGGGGTGCGGGGGGACGCGTAAGCCCCCCCGCCCCTAGGCGGA
>NZ_JBFAXX010000145.1:0-4542 GCF_040680995.1 Kitasatospora sp. NPDC051914 | reverse complement strand
CGGTGGCCGTCTTACGTTCTCAGGCGACACCCGCTACCGGGACGAAACCCCCGGAACGGGTGGAACCCGTACACCACTTCCCTGGACGCAACCCTGTAGCACAGCAGGCATCGAGGCCACCGGTTTCACAAGGTGTCCGAGCCTTCAGCTTTTGGCGCTCCTGATACTGAAGCCATCCCAAGACCCGTCTCCAACACCTCTTCACCGCCACCGCGATGACCCTTGCTCGGCTTGATTCATGGCTCACCGGAACCGCCCAGGCCGGAACCCGTATCTCCGCCTCGAACGGTTACGTCCCGTTGTCTGACGGCAACGGGACGCAACCGGTAGGCCATTTACAAGCGGTGTCCGGCTGGCGCGGCTCCATCGCTGTCCTCCCAGTGCGGAGAAACCGGCCGCGCTACGGCTCGGGCCTGCGGGCCTCCGCCTCCTGGACATGGCGCTGGAACAGGTACTCGACCTCGTCGGGCGCGTGGCGCATCCGGGCCTGCCGCCAAGCACTGTCGAAGTCGAACGGGGAGCGACTGAGCCGCTGGAGGCGGAGCGCCCGCAGCGTCGTGAGCGGGGCGAGCAGAACCCGCCACAGAGCCGCCCTCATCCGGCCCGTCCGTCCGGGGCGGCCGGGTCCGGCGGCGCGGTGGCCGCCTTCAGGGCTTCGGTGGACTGCTGAAGCAGGACCTGCATGGCCTCGTGCCGGATCCCCGGGTCCTGGAACCCGGCGCCGACCGCCTCCCACTGTTCGAGAAGCGGGTACCACCAGGCGTTGCATGACCTGATCGCGCGTGAGAGCCGTTGCAGGTCGGCCACTCGAGCGTCATCAGGGAGCGCGGAGGTCCGCTCCATGTGGTCGAGCACCACGAGGTCCGGGTGGTCGTAGAGGGCCATCTTGAGGAACTCCAGCCGCCTGATCCGTTCGGTGTCGGCCCGCCGGACGGCCAGGGTCTCCTGCGCGGTGGGCGACAGGCGGAGGACGAACTTCGCGGACAGCAGTCGGTAGTACGGGGTGCGTCGACCGTCGGATGCACCGAACACGGCGTTGAGGGCGTCCTCGACCCCGAGCAGGTCGTCCGGCTCCAGCCCCGCGGTCACCTCCGCGGCAGCGGCGCGGAGGTCGCTGCGTACCTGTTCCGTCAGATTGGCCCGGCACCGCAGGGCGGGCCGCCATATCACGATGAAGGTGGCCTCGAACGGTACGCCCGGTACGGCGCTGGGCAGTCGGCACGGCCGCGGGCAACCGGTGGTGCGCGCGGCCCGCTGCCACGGCCACCTCATCGAACGGCGCCGTCGGGCGCGAAGAGCTTGTGGAACGGGGCGCGGACCAGGTGCTGGTAGAAGTCCTCGGCGATGTTGACGCCCTGCGCCGTGACGGAGCCCGTGAGCGCCTGCATCAGGTTCATCCCAGCCTGGAACATCCGGTGCCCGCGGAGCGGCACGAGCAACTGGTCTCGGAGCTGCGCATAGCTGTCGGAGTCGGCGTCGTCCGCGCAGGAGCGGATCCAGCCGGTGATCCGCGGGATGGTCTCGACCGCCGTCTCCGGACTGCCGAGCAGCTCCGCCAAGGCCCGCTGGACGTCGATCCCCGGCGCGTCGGCCGACAGCAGCCACGGCAGCCCCGGGGTATCCACCGACATCAGGGCGAGGAAGGCCAGGCTACCGCTCCGGGACGAGCTCTTCGCCTGCTGCCAGGTCCCGACCTCAGTGACCAGCCGGGCCCGGCCGGCGGACCGGCGGGCGAGCTCCTCGAAGACCGCGAGCACGCTCTGCCGGACGGCCGGGTCAGTGGTCCTCTGGGCCACCCGCCGCAGCCGGACCACGGCCATCTTCGCGGCGGCGGAGCTGACCTCGGGGTCGGCCAGGACAAGGCGGCAGGTGGAGACCACGGTGGGCGCGCTGCCGCTCGTATCGGCCCACTGGTAGAGCGTGGCCCAAACGAGGCGTCCGACATGCTCGTCGTGCACCGCGGTCCGGAGAACGGCACCCAGCAGGTCCGGCGCGGTCAACTCGGCCAGCTTGTTGAGGTGTTCCCTGGTGCCGTGGCGCAGGGCCAGGGATGCGAGCGTCCGGACCACCGGGTCCGTCGGGTCGGGCCGGGCGGCGAGCTTCGCGAGCCAGCCGAGCAGTGGCGTGCGCATGGCCTCGTAGTTGTCCCAGACGTACTCGAGCACCGCCCGCCCGTAGGCCGGCCGGTCGAAGAGCACCACGTCGCGCCCGTCAACCGTGGCGCCGACGTCCTGGATCCGGCGGCGCAAACCGCGGGACGCGAAGGCCGCCTGGGCCGCCGTCCCTGCCGTCGGGTCGGTGTTCACCGACTCCACCGCCGCCTGCAACTGCCGCGTGTCGGCCGACACCAGGGAAACCGGCGCGGACTGCCGCACCGCCAGGGAGAGCAGCAGGTAGCGATCCTCGAGCGCCAACGACCGGTCGGTCCTGCCACCGGCGACGATGCGGTCCCCGAAGAGCTCGTCCAACTCCCCGCGCCAGTCCGACAACGCCTCGAGCACGCGGTCCTCGAACGTCTTCGCCGCGTCCCGGTCCGCTCCGCTCCGGAGCGGGGCAGGGGCCTGCCGGTGCAGGCGGTGCTCCTCCCAGACCGCAACGATCCGGTGGACCGCCTGGACCGCCGCCACGGCGTTCAGGCCACGCAGTTGGGACAGGGCCCGCTCGGACGCCCTGATCTCCTTGGCCGGCTCGTGGTGGCCGCCGGCCTCGAGATGGGCGTCCACCACCGGACCGGCGGCGGGGGACTCCGTCAGGCGGAGCACTTGCACACCGGGCCGGGCGACCAGGCCCGGGACTTCCCAGATCTCCTGAGCTACCGTCAGCACCAGGTAGGACCGGCAGTTGGCCAGGTGTTCGGCGTGCTTCCCGAGCGAGGTGAGGAAGTCGGCCGAGACCCGGTCGGTGTCCGGATCCTTGAGGTCGAGCTGAAAGGCGTGCCGTTGCTCCAGAGGGAGCCGGGTCCGGCTGGGCGAGTTCCAGTCCGCCTGCAGTTTGACCAGGGTGGTGCTCGGCGTGGTGTGCTCGGCCAGCAGGCGCAGCGCGAAGGTGGTGGCACCGATCGCGCGGGGGGCGACGACGACCAGGACGGGCGCCCGCAATCCGCCGGTGGCCGGGTCGAGCGCCTCCTGCCAGGTGTCCGTCCACGCGTCACGGACGAACGGCTGCTCCAGGAGGGCCACACGGTCCAGTTCCTCGCCCTCGAGGACATCGCGTTTGCGGGTCTCGAGGACCAGTTGCTCGACAACGCCGGCAACGACCTCGACCTGGCTGTGGAAGTGCGTCACCGGGCTGGCGGCCGTGTGTACACCCGGAGCCACCTCCTGTGCGAGGGGCTGCTCCGGAGCCTCCTCGATCGGGGACGGGGCATCGGGCGGCTTCGGGCGGTGGTCCTGCCGGGATTGCAACCAGCTCGGCAGCCAGGACTCGGGGTCTCCGCTCCTGCGCCCCTCGCTGTTCGGATCGTCGGCGAACCGGGGCAGTTGGGGGGTGTCGGACACAGACTTCTCCCTTGTACGGATGAGACGGATGATGTGGTGCCGGCTCAGCGACTGCGACGGTCGATCCGGATGTTCTTGATCCGATCCGCGATGACGGGGTCGTTGACCGTCCCGCGGAAGTTGAAGACGGCCCCCGCCCTGGCAGGCTGCTCCGGCGAGAGGTGCGCCGGGGGCACAGGAGGGGTGCGCGGAGCGGGGCTACCGGGGTCGGGCAGGTAACCGCGGAGGGAGTCGGCGGGCATGCCAGGTACGAACAGCCGGCACGGCGCCTCGAACCCGGGCTTGCCGTCCACCCTGGCGGTTACCGAAAGGAACTGGCGCTCCGTCAACTCCGAACAGGTGCGCCCGGCCTGCACGGAGCGCTGGTAGACGGACTCCGAGAGGACGGCCGCCAGGAACAGTCCGTTGTCGGTCGCGGCCGCGACGGCCTGGTAGGCCGCGTCGCTGTTGACCAGTCGGCAGGCTTCGTTGATCGCGGCGCCGCGGTGGTCGGGGAGGCTCAGCGGGCCGACATGGACGGCGACACGGAGGCGGATGGCCGGTGCGGCGGCCATCCGGATGCCCTCGTAGCGCTGGAGCGCGGCACTCAGGTTTCCCAGCAGCGGATCGACCAGCCGCGCGACGTGCCGGGGCGGGAGGAGCAGGATGACGCCGTCACCCGTGTCCTTGTACCCGCTGTCCAGGGTGCGGGGCACGGGCAGTCCGCTCTGGGCGAAGACGGTCTCCAGGATGCTGTCCAGATCGGACCGGACCGGCGCCATCTGCGCTTCAGGGAGTCGGCTGTAGCCCTTCATATCGACGACCATGACGGCCTGCTCGGGCGGCACGTCGTGGTCCGGCACGTCGCGGTCCGGTACGGAGGCGGAGGAAGTCACGGGTGGGTGGCCTTTCGGCAGTCGGGGCGGTGGACGAGGCCCCATGCTGCTCGGCAGGCCACCGCGGTGGTGCCCAGTACTGGGCACCCGCAGCGGCATCACCGTCCCGTGGAGGCCCGAGTACGGCACCCTGCTGGAACTCGCCGAAGCCTGCGACATCGCCGTCCGCT
>NZ_JBFAXX010000144.1:0-4596 GCF_040680995.1 Kitasatospora sp. NPDC051914 | reverse complement strand
GCGGCGTGCTTGTCGGGGGGGCGGGCGCCCGCCCGCCCCTAGGCGCCCCCCCGCGCCTCCGGGTCTGCACTCGCGCCTCCGGGTCTGCACTCGCGCCTCCGGGTCTGCACTCGCGCCTCCGGGTCTGCGCTCACGCCTCCGGATCGAAGGCGTCCGGGTCCTCGTCGTAGACCTCGCTGATGTCGAAACGGCAGATCAGCATCTGCGGATCGGCCGCGTCGAACGGCTCCGGCAGCCACTCGCCGGGTTCGGACGGCTCGACGGCCGACACCCACACCGTGGAGTCGCCCTCCTCCAGCCCGAACTCCTCGCAGCGCGCCGCGATCTCGTCCGGCTCGTACTCGCCGAACAGCACACCGATCGCCGCGTTCACGGCCCCGCCGGTCCCGCCGCCCGGAGTCAGCGAGGCGTCCACCCGCTCGGCCTGGACGCGCAGCCGCTTCGGGTCCGCGACCAGGTAGTCGCGGCGGATCAGCACGCTGATCGCCTCGGGCTGCTCGGGCCCCTGGTAGCCGCCCTCGCCGCCGTCCCCCGGCACCTCGAAGGGCGTGACCTCGTCGTAGACCTCGTAGAGCAGTTGGTCGTAGGTGATCGCCGCCGCCGCCAGGTCCTCGTACGCGGCGACCACGGCCGGATCGCCCTCCTCGGTGGTGCCGGCCACGGCCTCAAGGTGCCGGTCGATCGCGGCCTTGACCGCCTCGGCGGCGGCCCGTACCTCGTTGATGGTGAGCTGCGCGGCATCAGACATGGTGCAGACGCTATCCCGCCCCGGTGACCACATGCATCGGGGTTGTCACCTACGCCCGCGAATTCACGACAACTTCCCCCCTGATGTCCGATACGTATGGATATGCCCCCTCCCGGCGGGCCCGCGGCGGCCGACGGGAGGGCGCGTACGGGCGGCCGCGCCGGGCAGAACGGGCCGCCCCGGCATCGACCGCCCGGCGCGGGGGTATCCGTCCCCGAACAGCGGAACTGATCGCGAGTCAGCCCGGCGGCGGCGCCGGACGCGGCCGCGGCGCGGCAACCGCCCTGCAGGCCGGGGCCCTCCGTCGGCGCCAGGCCGTAGGCTTGCGTGCAGGCGTATCGCACGGACGCAGGAGGAGAACTTGACCCCACCGAAGCTGGTCCGGCAACCCGAGTACGAGTACCAGTCGCTGCGCCTCCCGCGCGGCACGAGCCGCAATGCGGCGCGGCAGCTGCTCACCGAGCACGCCGAGTACGGCCACTGGGAGCTGGACCGCCTGCGGCTGTTCCCGGACGGCAGCCGGACGGTCCGGCTCCGCCGCCGGATCATCCGCCAGGTGCGCAGCTGGTGAGCGGAGCGGCCCGGCGGGCCCGCACATGAGAGCGCCTGTGGCCGCCCCGGTCCGTTCCGGGGCGGCCACAGGCGCAGCAGGGGCCGGCCGGGCCCTTCGCGGCCCGCGCGGTCAGCGGGCGCCGGCGCGGGAGCGGCGGTAGAGCACGCCGCCGCCGAGCAGCAGCGCGAGGCCCGCGGGGGCGAGCAGCTCCAGCCCGGAGGCGCCGGTGGAGGCCAGGCGGTCGGGCGTGGCCACCTGGGTGGTGACCGCGGGCGGCGTGCCCTCGCCGGAGCGGGGGGTGCCGTCGGACGGCGTCTCGGGGGTCTTGGGCGGGGTGGGCGGGGGCGTCTCGGTGCAGGCGCACTCCTCGTCCGGCGGGGTGGGCGGCGGCGGGGTCTCGTGGACGTGCGTATTGCCGCAGGAGTTGCCGTACGCGGGGTTGCCGACGCCGACCACGTCGACGGTGTTGCCGCAGGCGTTGACCGGCGCGCTCACCGGGACGCTCACGGTGTTGCCGGAGACGACGCCCGGCGAGTTCTGGCTGCCGCCACTCGCCGAGGAGCCGCCGGAGCCGGTGCCGGAGCCGCCCGTGCCCGAGCCGTTGGAACCGGACCCGCCCTGGCCGGCGGAGACGTTGCCGCACTGGTTGCCGTAGGCGGGGTTGAGCAGCCCGATCACATTGACCGTGTTGCCGCAGACATTCACGGGGATGTCCACCGGGACCTGCACGGCATTCCCGGAGCCGACGCCGGGAGAGTTCGCCGCGACGCCCTGGGCCTCGCTTCCGGCGGCGTACGCATAGCCTGCGGTGGAGGCCAGAACACTGCCGGTGGCGACGGCGGTGAGGATTCCCCTCTTTGCGACCTGTCGCATTAACTCCCCTGATTCTTCTGATGGTCGGAATTCCTGACGAGGACCTCGCCCGTACACCACTCAACGAGCCGAACGGCCAAAGGTTGAGCCGGACGCAGCGCCTTCATCCGATCGAGTGAGCGCCGCGCGGGAGCCCCTTGCGGTCCGGACACGGACGTGCCCCCGGGCGGGGGTCCCGCCGCCCGGGGGCACGCGCCAGAAGACCGGGATCAGCGCCCGGGCCCCGCTCAGAAGTTGGCGCAGCTGTTGCCGAACGCCGGGTTGAGCAGGCCGATCACGCTGACGGTGTTGCCGCAGACGTTGACCGGAACGTGCACCGGTACCTGGATCAGGTTGCCGGAGAGCACGCCCGGGGAGCCCGCCGCGACGCCCTGCGCACCGGCGCCGTGGGCCGACGCGGCACCGGCGCCGGCGAGCACCAGCCCACCGGTGGCGGCGGCGACGGCGGCGATCTTCTTGACCTTCATGGGTCCTCCTGGTCGATTCCGCAGCCCGTTCCCCCGGGCTGCACACAGGAGTGAACGAGACTGCTGCGAACGGGGTACGGAGAAGATTCCCCATTCACTCGCAGCGGTGATGATCCGAACAGACAATCGGTACCGGAAATACGAGCGGAATCGTTTCTTCACGGCGTTCCGAGAGTGTCCCAAATCATTCCCTCGTACCATGCGGACGGCCCGCCCCGGAACAGTTCCGGAACGGGCCGCCTGGGCGGGCGCGGGCGCGTCAGCAGGCGTCGAGGAAGCGGTCCAGCACCCGCACGCCGAACTTCAGGCCGTCGACCGGCACCCGCTCGTCCACGCCGTGGAACATGCCGGCGAAGTCCAGGTCCGGCGGCAGCTGCAGCGGGGCGAAGCCGAAGCACCGGATGCCGAGGTCCTGGAAGGACTTCGCGTCGGTGCCGCCGGACAGGCAGTACGGCACCGCCCGGGCGATCGGGTCCTCGGCGCGCAGCGCCGACTGCATCGCCTCGACCAGGTCGCCGTCGAAGCCGGTCTCGATCGCCTTGTCCGAGTGCAGCGTCTCGCGCTTCACGCGCGGGCCGAGCACCGAGTCCAGCTCGGCCAGGAACTCCTCCTCGTAGCCGGGCAGGAAGCGCCCGTCCACGTGCGCGGTGGCCTGGCCGGGGATGACGTTGACCTTGTAGCCGGCACCGAGCATGGTCGGCTGCGCGGTGTTGCGCAGCGTGGTGCCGATCATCTTGGCGATGCCGCCGAGCACCCGCAGCGTCTCGTCCATGTTCTCCGGGTCGAGCTTCACGCCGAGGGCGTCGGAGAGCTCGTCCAGGAAGGCGCGGACGGTCTTGGTGATCCGCAGCGGGAAGGTGTGCCGGCCCAGGCGGGCGACCGCCTCGCACAGCTCGGTGATGGCGTTGTCGTCGTTCTCCATCGAGCCGTGCCCGGCCCGGCCCTCGACGGTCAGGCGCATCCAGTGCATGCCCTTCTCCGCCGTCTCCACCAGGTAGAGGCGCACCTGGTCGTTGACGGTGAAGGAGAAGCCGCCGACCTCGCCGATGCCCTCGGTGACGCCCTCGAAGAGGTCGGGGTGCCTGTCGACCAGGTGGCGGGCGCCGTAGGTGCCGCCGGCCTCCTCGTCGGCGACGAAGGCCAGCACCAGGTCGCGCGGGGGCTTGCGGCCGGTGCGCAGCCGGTCGCGGACGACGGCGAGCGTCATCGCGTCCATGTCCTTCATGTCGACCGCGCCGCGGCCCCAGACGCAGCCGTCCGCGATCTCCCCGGAGAACGGGTCGTACGTCCAGTCCGCCGCGTTGGCCGGCACCACGTCGAGGTGGCCGTGGATGAGCAGGCCGGGCCGCGAGCGGTCCTCGCCCTCGATCCGGACGACGGTCGAGGCCCGCCCCTTGGCCGACTCGTAGATCTTCGGCTCGACGCCGAACTCGGCGAGCATCTCGGCGACGTACTCGGCCGCCTTCCGCTCGCCCGGCCCGGAGCCGTCCCCGTAGTTGCTGGTGTCGATCCGGATCAGGTCCCGGCAGATGTCGGCGACCTCCGACTCGGCCGTCACCTTCGCGGCTTCCGCCCGCTCCGCCCTCGCCTCACTCACGGCCACTCCTCGTCTCCGGCCCGCGCGACGCACCTGGCCGCCGCCCCCGACCCCACGCCGGGGCACCGCGGGCACCGTCCCGCCATCCTCCCCCAGCATCCGCTGCGCCCCAAGGCCATCCGCCCACGGATCGAAGCCCGCCGGCACCCCGCGGGAGCGGTTTTGGGACCGGAAGCGGATCTTTGCTACAGTTGAGCACGTCAACGCGGCACGGAGCCGCGGAGACGACACCCGGTCCGGGTGGCGGAATGGCAGACGCGCTAGCTTGAGGTGCTAGTGCCCTTTATCGGGCGTGGGGGTTCAAGTCCCCCCTCGGACACAGACGCGGGGTTGGGGGGTGGGTTGACCCCCCCCCCCC
>NZ_JBFAXX010000143.1:0-5344 GCF_040680995.1 Kitasatospora sp. NPDC051914 | reverse complement strand
CTTGTCCCTCCCCCCCCCCCCCCGCCCCCCTCCCGCCGGGTCCCCCCCCGCGGGCCCCCCCCCCCCCGGCCCGATCGGTCCCCCCCCCCCCCCCTCCACGCGGGCGTCCCCAGCCGCCCGCCGATCGGCGTTCCGGGGCCGGTGGCCGCCGTCCGGGAGGCGGTGGCGGGAATTCGCCGTACACCCGTTCGCGGCCGGCCGGCAGCCCGCAGGACACCCGGATGCCGGGTTCCGTTCGCGTCGGACGGTTCCGCGCAGGTCGGGGCCGTTCCCGTGCGGCGGGCGCCGCCCGGGCCGCCCGGCTGGTTTCCGGTGGGGCGCGAACGGACATCTGAGGGGAGCGGGTGCGGAGAGGCGGCCGGAATGCGCCCTTGCTGTGCTAGCACCCCAGCGCTAGCTTGAAGTCATGACCAAGAAACAACTCAACGTACGGGTGGACGCAACCACCGCCGAGATGGCCCGGGAACGGGCCGAGCAGCAGGGGATCAGCATGAACCAGTACATCGAGCGACTCGTCCAGCAGGACATGGGCGAAGCAGGACGCCTCTTCGTGGACACCGCGGCACAGTTCATGAAGGAGTACGAGACGGCCTTCCTGGCCGAGTTCGGGGAGCCGGGCGCCCAGGATGTGCGCCGTTGAAGCTCGAGGTCGACCTCTCGTGGCTGCTCATGACCGCTGAGCAGTACACCCCGGGCGACCCCCAGGTCACCGACTACGGGTCGCTGCTGGCCGCGGTCGCCCGGCACCAGGCCGAGATCTTCGACATCGCCGTCTACCCCGAACCCCACGACCGGGCAGCGGCCCTGATGCACCAGCTGATCCGCATCCCCTCGCTGGAGCGGAACAACGAGCTGTTCGCCACCGCCGTCGCCTACGCCTACCTGGTGGCCAGCGGCTGCAGCGTCGCCACCACCGCGCGCGAGGTCCGCAGCCTCGCCCGCGGCATCCGGGAGGGCAAGATCGGCGTCAGCGGGGTCGCCGAACGGCTCTCCGCCTGGGTCGTCGACGAGCCCGAGGAGGAAGAGGTCGGCGGGGACGACGACGAGGACGACACCGACTGACTCGTTAGGCTTGGGCCCCACCCCCGAGCCCGACGAGGAACGCGACGTTGCTGCAGGACATCGAGCCCCACCTGGCCTGCCCGCACTGCGCGCAGCACCTCGCCCTCGACGGCCGCACCCTGCGCTGCCCCGCGGGGCACAGCTTCGACCAGGCCCGGCAGGGCTACGTCAGTCTGCTCCCCGGCGACGCGCACACCGGCACCGGCGACACCGCGGAGATGGTCGCCGCCCGCGCCGACTTCCTCGCCGCCGGACACTACCTGCCCATCGCCGAGGCGCTCGCCGAGGCCGCCTCCGCCGCTTTCGACGGGCGCTCCGAAGAGCGGGCCGAGGGGCTGGTCGCCGACCTCGGCGCCGGCACCGGTCACTACCTCGCCCACGTCCTGGACCGCCTCGGCGGCCCGGCCGGAGCCGCCCTCGACATCTCCAAGTACGCGCTGCGCCGCGCCGCCAAGGCCCACCCGCGGATCGGCGCCGTGGTCTGCGACGCCTGGCGCCCGCTGCCGCTGCTGGACGGCTGCGCCGACCTCGTCCTCAACGTCTTCGCCCCGCGCAACGGGCCGGAGATCCGCCGCGTGCTGCGCCCCGGCGGACGCCTGCTGCTGGTCGCGCCGACCGGCCGTCACCTGCGCGAGCTCGTCTCCGGCCTCGGCCTGCTCTCGGTCGACGAGGAGAAGGAGCGCCGCATCGACGAGAAGCTCAGCCCCTGGCTGGGCCTTCTCGACCGCACCGAGGTGGAGTTCACCCTGCGGCTCTCCCGGACGGACGCCGCCGCCGTCGTCGGCATGGGCCCCAATGCCTGGCACACCGCCCCGGACCGGCTCGCCGCCGCGCTCGAGGCCCTCCCGGAGCCGGTCGAGGTCACCGGCTCCGTCCGGCTCGCGGTCTACGGCTGAGCCGGAGCCCGGAGTCCGGGCGTGGGAACGCGGACTTCCCGGGGCGTCCTCGGGAGCGCCGACCGCTCGGGGACGCGGACTCCCCGGGAGGGCCTCGGGAGCGCCGACCGCTCGGGGACGCGGACTCCCCGGGAAGGCCGTGGCGGGCGTGTGCGAATGCTGAGCCGTTCGTGTGAACCGGCCGGAGCAGGGACGTTTCATCTGGCGGATCGGCCGCTAGGGTCCCCGGGTGACCAGCGAAGCCGCAGCTCCCGCCGCCCCGATCGCCCGTCCCACCCGCCGCCCTGCCGTCGAGGAACTCCGGCTCACCTCGTTCAAGTCCTACCGGCGCACCACGCTGCCGCTCACCGGCCTGACGGTGCTCCACGGCCCCTCCGGCGTCGGCAAGTCGAACGCCCTGGACGCCCTGGCGGTGCTCTCCCGGCTGGCGATCGGCGAGGAGATCGGGCCCTCGTTGGACGGCATCGGCGGCACCGCGGGGCCGCTGGCCGGGCCGGTGCGCGGCGGGCTCGCCGGCTGCGTCCCGCACGGCCGCAACGCGATCATCCTGGGCTGCACCGTCCGCTCCTGCGCCGGACCGATCCGCCTGGAACTCGTCGTCCGCACCGACGGCCGCGTCCGGGTGGCCCGCGAATGGCTGACCCTCGCGGGCGAGACCCTGGTGGAGACCGGCGAGCAGGACATCGCCCAGGGCCGGGTCAACGTCACCTGGCACAACGACACCCGGCAGGGCGACATCCGGGCGCCCTTCCCCAGCGACAGCCTGATCACCGCCCAGATCCCGCTCCGGGTGGCCGGCTCCTCGCCCGGCGAACGCAAGGTGCTCGCCGCCGCCGAGCAGATGCTCACCGCACTGCGCGAGGTGTTCCCGCTGCACCCCGTGCCGGCCGCGATGCGCAGCTGGACGAGGCCGGAGCCGCAGGCGCGGCTGGTCGGCACCGCCTCCAACATCTCCGCCGTCCTCGCCCGGCTCTCGCAGGAGTGCAGCCGCCGCTACGGGCGCCTGCTCAAGGCCGTCCAGGCCGCCGCGCCGCACCCCCTGCTCGGACTGGAGGTCGCCCGGCGCGGCGAGGGCGTCCAGGAGCGGCTGATGGCCGTCTTCGACGAGGGCGTGCTCGGACGCACCGGCGCCGACCAGGCCTCCGACGGCATGCTGCGGCTGCTCGCCTTCGCGGCGGTGCTGCTCACCGGCGCCGGCGTGCTGGACGTGGACGCGGCGGCCGAGGTGCCCTCGGCCCACCGGCAGCTCACCGTCCTCGCCGAGGACCTCGGGGCCGGCCTCGGCACCGAGCAGGTCGCCTCCCTGCTGCGGGTCGCCCACGAGGTCTGCGCCAAGGGGGACGTCCGGCTGCTGGCCGCCCTGCAGGAGCCGTCGGCGGCCGCCGACGTCGACGGGGTGGACATGGTCGAGTGCCGCCGCGACCCGGCCAGCGGCCACAGCGTGCTCGTCCTGCCGGACCGGCCCCGGGTTCCGCTGCAGACCGTTCGTGGCGACGGCGATGCGGTAGACCTGGGGGCGTGAGCGACCACATCGACCCCGTCCGGCCCGAACCCCGCCGGCCGGACGCCGAGCAGCCCGCCCCTGCCGCCCGCGGGCCCGAGGACGACGCCCTGGTGCGGCTGAGCCGGCGGCTCGCCGACTTCGCGGCGGCACGCAACTGGCAGCCGTACCACACGCCCAAGAACCTGGTGGCGGCGCTCAGCGTGGAGGCCGGCGAGCTGCTGGAGATCTTCCAGTGGCTGACGCCGGAACAGGCCGACGACGTGATGGCGGACCCGGAGCGGGCGCACCGGGTGCGGGACGAGGTGGCGGACGTCCTGGCGTACCTGCTGCAGTTCTGCACGGTCGTCGGGGTGGACCCGGCGGAGGCGCTGGCCGCGAAGATCGAGCGCAATGAGCAGCGGTTCCCGGTACCGGAGGCGGCGCCGCCGGAGCACTCGGTGCCGGGGCACTCGGGGCCTGAGCACTCGGCGCCGGGCGACGATCAGTCCGGCGATCGGACCGGCTGAGCCGCTTCCGGCCGTAAAGCTCCCCCGAGTGGGTGATGCCGGTTGTCCACAGGGGCGGGTTTTCCACAGGTCTGCGGCGGGCGGGCCGTGAGGACAGGGCCTGCCCGCACGCTTGCGTCGTGACACACCGTCGGCAACGGCGGTCCGATGCGAGCGAGGGGAGCGGCGGTCATGGACGCGCTGCGACTGATCAAGACGGCCCGCCATGCACTGGCCGAGGCGAGGACGGTGCCCGACGTCCTGCAGGAGGCCCGTCAGGCCGGGCTGCTCACCGAGGCCGTCGGCGCGCGGATCGCCGAGCAGGAGCAGGGCGGGATCGGCGCCCTCGGCCGGCTGCTCTGCGACGCCGGCTCGCACGCGGCGGGCTGCCTCGACCACCCGCCGGACGATCCCGATGCGGCCGGCGGCCCGGAGGGGGACGGCGGTCCGGGCGCGGAGTGGACGTGCGGCGGCCGGGCCGAACGCCTCGGCGAGCTCGGCGAGCTCGAACCGGTCCTGCAGGAGCTCGGCAGCCTGCTCCACGAGGTCGCCGAGACCCTCGTCGTGCTGGCCTGCGGGGCCGAGGCGGAGAGCGTCTACTGGCGCTGCATCGACGGCGTCGACGCCGGGGCCGAGTGCAAGGACGTCGCGGCCGAACTGCTGCGCGCCGTCCGGCGGGAGAACGGCTCCCTGCCGCCCGGGGCCGACCCGGCGGACTTCACGGACCCGGTGGACGTCCCGGACGCCGTGGACGACTTCGCCGGGGAGGACCTTCCGGACACGGACACGGACACAGGTACCGGCGGTCCGGTGCTGGCCGTCCGGCTCGAGCCGCCGGTCGCTGCGGCCGTGGGTCACTCGTGAGTGCCCTGCTCGGGGGCCTCGTCGTCCGGCGCGCCGGCCCGGGCGGCGGACGACCGCAGGTCGACGCCGAGGCCGGCCAGGTTGGCGCTGACGGTCGCCAGCAGCTCCTCCATCTGCTGCAGCAGGTTTTTCGACGCCTCGGCCGCGGCCAGGTCGTGCGCGAGAGGCACGGACGCCCCGGGGGACGCCTCCGGGGACGGCTCGGACACGGGATCGGACATGGGGGTGTCCTTCCAGCTCGGTGGTGCGGAGTGCGGCGACCGATACCGGCCCCGCCGGTCCAACGACCCCCGCCCGCGGGCGGTCACCTCGTACCACCCGTTGAGTCCAAGACCGCCGCCGCATCGGCCCACCGGGTGATCACGGCTTGCGGCCCGCCGTGGGTCGGCCGGACGGCCCGTCCCCGGCCGTCCCCGTCCGCCGCTTCGTGCGGCCCCGACAACGGACGCGGGCCCGGGGCCGCGCTCCACGGCGCCGGCCGCGCCGGCCGTGTAGTTCTCGGTGTACCAGCCGTTGCGCAGGAAGGTGTCCGG
>NZ_JBFAXX010000142.1:0-5394 GCF_040680995.1 Kitasatospora sp. NPDC051914 | reverse complement strand
GAACCGGCAAATCGTTTTGTCTGTTTTGGTGAGTGTTTTTCCGAGGTGGGCTCTCCCGCTGGGGGGGTGGGGGGGCGGGGCCCCCCCCCCCCCCCCACAACCACTGTGCGGCCGCCGCGTAAACACCGGATCGGCGTTCACTGAGCGCCCTGTCGACGCGGGGTGCGCCGCGGGGGTCAGCCCGGAAGGCGCATGGCGAGTCCGTCGAGGACGACGTCCAGCCCGTAGGCGAACTTGGCGTCGCGGATCGCGACCGGGTCGCCGGGGTCCGTGGCGTAGGCGGCGGCGAGGTGGTCGTGGCCGGCGACGGCCTCCCGGGCGGCGGGCATCAGGCGGGAGACGAAGGCGGCCTCGGTCTCCCCGGAGCGGGCCACGGTGGTGAGCCAGGCCGCCTCCGTGGTGCTCATGCCGACGACGTAGGAGAAGAGCGTGTCGATCGCGCGGTGCGGCTCGGGGAAGCCGACGGCGGTGAACAGCGCGGCCAGCCGCTCGGAGAAGGACATGAGGTTGGGACCCAGGTAGGCGAGGCCGGCCTGGCCGAGGACCGAGGAGATCCAGGGGTGGCGCAGGGCCGTCGCCCGGAACGACCCTGCGGCCTCGGTGGCGGCGGCGCGCCAGTCTGGGCTGTCGGCCGGCGGGACGTGGATCTCGGCGGCGACCTCGTCCACCGCGAGCTCCATCAGCTCGTCCTTGGTCGCGACGTGCCGGTAGAGGGAGGTCGCGCCGGCGTTCAGCCGGGCGCCGAGCTTGCGCATGCTGAGCGCCTCGATGCCCTCGGCGTCCAGCACGGCGACCGCCTCGCGGACGATCGCGGCCCGGCTGAGTGCGGGCTGGTCGGGCTCGCGTTGGCCGCGGGCCCACACGGACGGGATCGGGCCGGTCCTGGCGGTCATGGGCTCCCCTTTCCTTCCTGTTCCCTCCTGCGTACAGCGTTCGCATCCAGCGTACAGGAATGAGGGTTGCGCACACCGTCCCCATATGCGTACGGTGTTCGCAACGTCGGAACAGTGTGCGCAACCCGAAAGGAAGAACCCATGGAAGCCCGCAATCCACGCCGCTGGTGGATCCTGCTCGTGCTGTGCCTGAGCACGCTGGTCCTGGTCGTCGACAGCATGGCGCTGACCGTCGCGGTGCCCTCGATGACCACCGACATCGGCGCGAGCGCACAGGACACCCAGTGGATCCTCGACTCCTACGTCCTGGTCTTCGCCGGACTGCTGCTCACCTCGGGCAGCCTCGGCGACCGGTTCGGCCGGCGGAAGGTCATGATCATCGGCTTGCTGCTGTTCGGCGCGGCCTCACTGGCGGCGACCTTCTGCACCGGCCCCGGCGAGGTGATCGCCTCCCGGATCGCGATGGGCGTCGGCGGCGCGCTGATCATGCCCTCCACGCTGTCGATCCTCATCACCGTCTTCGACGAGGAGGAGCGCAGCAAGGCGATGGCCGCCTGGGGTTCGGTGTCGATGCTCGGCCTGGTCGGCAGCCCCGTGCTCGGCGGCGTGCTGATCGACCACTTCTCCTGGCACTCGATCTTCTTCATCAACGTCCCGGTCGTCGTGCTGGCCGTCGTCGCGGGGCTCACCCTGATGCCGGAGTCGAAGGGTCCGTGGCAGAAGCCCGACCCGCTGGGTGCGGTGCTGTCCGCGGTCGGCATGACCGCCCTGATCTGGTGGATCATCGAGATCCCGCAGCACGGCGCGTTCGGCGGCCGCTCGGCGGTCACCCTGGCGATCGCGGTCGCCACCCTGGTGGGCTTCGTGGTCTGGGAGAACGTCACCGCCTCGCCGATGGTGCCGCTGGCGCTCTTCAAGCACCGCAACTTCAGCGGCGGTTCGCTCTCGCTGACGCTCCTGCAGATCGGCAACGGCGGCCTGCTGCTGGTGCTCACCCAGTACCTGCAGTTCGTGCTGGACTACACGCCGGTCGAGGCGGGCCTCGCCTTCGTGCCGCTCGCGATCACCGCACTGATCGGCAACGGTGCCGGGGCCAAGCTCGCCGCGAAGATCGGCAACCGCCTGTTGGTGCTGGCCGGCATGCTCGTCATGGCCGCCTCCTTCGCCCTGCTGACCACCGTCTCGGCGGACACCGGCTTCGCCGTCCCGGCGATCGCACTCGGGCTGCTGGGCCTCGGTGCGGGGCTGGCGATGCCGGCCGCGGTCGGCGCACTGATGGGCACCATCCCGGCGGAGAAGGCCGGCGTCGGCTCGGCCCTGAACGACACCATCCAGCAGGCCGGCACCGCCCTCGGCATCGCCATCCTCGGCTCGCTGCTCTCCAGCGGCTTCGCCCGGGAGATGCCCGCCGACGCACCGGAGGCCGCCAAGCACTCCGTCGCCGAGGCCCTGGCCGTCGCCGGGGGCGACACCGGCCTGGCGCACGCCGCCCGCGAGGCGTTCACCACCGCGATGTCGACCACCTTCACCATCAGCGCGATCGGAGTCCTGGCCGCCGCCCTGCTCGCCACCGTGGTCATGCGCGACACCCGGCCCGAGCCCGCCACCGCCCCCGCCGAGGACCCCGAACTCGTCGCCTGACCCCCTCACCTGCCCACGACGCCACGAGGCCGGCGCCCCGCCCGGGGACGCCGGCCTCGGGCATGGCCGAGCAACCCCGGCACGTGTAAGTTGAACGCGTTCAAAACGATCGGGCCGCCTCTGGAAGGCGGCACCGAGCGGGTCGGCGCGTGCCGTGCCGCAGGTCGAACAGGGGGAGAGTCATGAGGATGTACAAGACCGCGGTCGCCGCCGCGTTGCTCACGGCCTGCGCGTGCCAGGGCCCGGACGCACGGCCCGCACCGGACGACGCGGCCGGGCGCGGCTCCGCGGACCCGGCCGCCGCCCGCGCTCTCGTCGATGCCGCGGCCGGGAACGGTCGCACCGCGGGCTCCGTCACGGCCGGCTTCCGCGCCCTGGTGATGGGGCAGCCGACCAGCGGGACGGTCACCGTGGACCGGGACGGCCGCTGCGTCGGGTCCATCGAGGCGGCGATGCTGGGCACGATGCGGATCCTCACGGACGGGACACATGCCTGGATCAAGGGCGACGAACACCTCTGGGGCCCCCGCGCAGCGGCCCTGATCAAGGACCGCTACGTCGGCGGACCCGCCACCGCCGAGCCCTTCGCCTCGCTGGGCGTCTTCTGCCTGGCCGCCCGGGCGGCCATCGCCGGCGCCATCGACACCGCCGACCTGACCGAGCAGGGCCACACCGAGGCCGGCGGCGTCCGGACGGTCTCCTTCACCGGCGCCGACGGCTCCACCTTGGAGATCGCCGCCACCCGCCACCCGTACATCACCCGCACCACCTCGGGCCCGGACGGCGAACCCCAGGTCTGGCTGTTCCGCCACTACGGATGGCCGGTGGACCTCACCCCGCCCCCGGCCGGCGAGACGGTCGACCTCACGGCAGTGCTCCGACCCGACGACGGGCAGTAGCACCGGGCCGAAAGGAATGACGCACTGTCCCCCGACACGGACCACCCGCCCGGAACACGAAGAAGGGCCCCGACCGGCGCTTCCGCCGGTCGGGGCCCTTCTTCACATCCTGTGGCTGGTGCAGGGTTCGAACCTGCGTAGCTTGCGCGACAGATTTACAGACCGCTTAATAATCCGGCCGCACACATAGCCTGACCTGCAGAGGAGACTCTCCCAGGCAGCCTACGGTCTGGCCTGGTCCGCGCCTGGTCCGAACGGTCTGCGAGTGATCGACGCGCCACTCATACGCGTCCAGCTCACTCACCGGCCGCACGGCACCCCACGGGAAGCATTTGCACGATGATGCGGTCAAAGGTCAGCGATCCTCCAGCAGCAACTACGCCGAGTAAGCAGTAGACAGCGGCTCGACACGCCCCACAACTACGACCTGAACAGGGACGCCATCAATCTCAGCAGGCAGGTCAGGCAGGTCGCCGCCACTCACGACCTGGATCTTGACGACGTAGGCGTTCTTAGTCCCACCAATGCCGACACCATTGACCCTGGGGTCGCCAGCGAGCACCTGCGCGAGGACATCCCTCGCAGCACGGGCAGCTTCAATCGTCACCATAGATCCTCCATCTGGTTCAGAACGCCAGTGTGGCATGAATCTGTTCCAGAACAGGATCTATTGGATTGGCGTACGTCACAGGTTGCCCGCCTGGTCCAGTCTCGCTGCCCGCGAAGAGCAGCCCGACGGCCGCTGGTGGATCAACCGAGAAGACGAGGGAACCGCTGTCGCCGCTGCTGCTGAACGGTTGATCTTGCTGACCGATGATGGCGATTTGGTTGTCGAAAGTCAATACCCCAAGCGAATCGCCGTAGTCAACCCAGAGGTTCCGCAGCTCGAACATCAAGATCGATCCGTCCGTCTCGTCCGTAGTCCTTCCGATCTTCTTGACCGCCAGCCCCTCCTCCGGCGCTGTGACGTTGGATATTCCGTACGGGAATGCGGGCTCCAGGCCGCCTGCCAACGATTCGTCAACCTCACATGTTGCGGCGTCAACGATGTTTGCGACCGCATCACCCGGGATGAGATCAACTGCCGTAGCCAAGACGCCGATCATGGTATTCGCCGTCTTGTGATCGTAGGGTCCAGGCTGGTGTATAGGGTCACCCGGCACCCCACGGTTGCTTGCCGCAAGCACGTGGTTGTTGGACAGCGCATGAAGGTTGGAGGAGCCAGCCACCTTCACGAAGGCACCGAGAGTGCCTGCACCCACCATAGGGTGACCGATTGACACACCAGGCACGAGAGGCCTAGCCACGTTGGTGTGCATGGGGCGAACGCGACCTACGAACTGGACGACAGTCTCACCAGGGGCCACCTTCGCCAAGTAGCGAACGACCCGACGCGTCTCCTCGTTCTGGTCTTGCACCTGCACGCCGATGTTGTAGTCGCCAGCCCGGCCAGTGGGGGCAATCCCGATCGCGACCCCGCCGGCGCTCGGCGATTCAGGTGCCGCACTGGCGACCAAGCGGCGCTCCACGACTGCCATCGATTCTGGCCCCGCCCTATGCGCTAACGCCTCCCCCGTCCTGAGCTGATGGAGAAACTCCTGCTTGAGGGATCTGGCGGAATCAAGCTTCATCTCCGCCTCCTTTGAACGCCGCTCGAAACGGTTCTCACGCAGAAAGGGATACATCCAGTATCTCCTCGCCACTCCAATCAGTCGCGCCGAATTTCGGGTGCACTGGCTGATCGTCCCGCCAGAGGTCAGCCTGCCAAAGCACTGCAAGTGAACGGCACGGTAGTGTCCCTGACGGTGGGAAGCGCCTGCCCGCAGCCGTGCAAGCGGTAGAGCGGTTTTGGCCGGTGTCCTGTCTGGTCTGGGGTCGAGCATGATCGGGGGGCCGTAAGCTTGCCCGCGATCTCGGGCAGGCTCCTCGCCTGCCCGCAATCTGGCCGAGTGGCCCCCCGG
>NZ_JBFAXX010000141.1:0-5412 GCF_040680995.1 Kitasatospora sp. NPDC051914 | reverse complement strand
TGCTCTCCCGCGGCGGCTCCACCTACTCCCGCCTGATGCTCGGCGTGCCGATCCGCGACGTCACCGGCGGCTACCGCGCCTTCCGCAAGGAGACCCTGCTCGGCCTCGGCATGGACGAGGTCGCCTCGGCCGGCTACTGCTTCCAGGTCGACCTCGCCTGGCGCACCGTCAAGGCCGGCTTCAAGGTCGCCGAGGTCCCGATCACCTTCGTCGAACGCGAGCACGGCGCCTCCAAGATGAGCCGAAACATCGTCGTCGAGGCCCTCTGGCGGGTCACCGCCTGGGGCATCACCGCCCGCATCGACAAGATCACCGGCCGGAGCGGCCGGAGGTAACCGCCCGCCGCGCGCGGGTGCGGGCCGCCACCGGCGGGGCGAGCATGGGGCTGGGTCTCGCACGGTGCACGCTCGCGGAGGGAGCCGGTGTGGCAGGTTCGCAGCAGCCGGGGATGCGGGCCAGGGCGGCCGGACTGGCCCACTCGATCAAGGCCGTGCCCGACCGCATGCCGCTGATCCGGCGGGCGCTGCACCAGATCGTCCGGGTCAACCTGCTGGACTGCGCCACCCGTCTGGCCGCACAGGCCTTCCTGAGTGCACTGCCCGCGCTGATGGTGCTGGCGGTGTTCGCCCCCGCCGCCGTCAAGGAGGGCGTGGTCTCCTCGCTGCGCGACCAGCTCGGGCTGAAGGGCGCGGCCCAGCAGCAGGTGGCGGCGTTCCTGACGACCGGGCACGACGACGAGGTCTCGCAGAGCTTCGGCGCGGCGGGCGTGATCATCACCCTGCTGTCCGCGACCACGCTGAGCCGGGCCGTGCAGCGGGTCTGCGAACGCTGCTGGGACCTGCCGCGCGCGTCGGGCCGGATCACCGCCTGGCGGTGGCTGCTGTGGCTGCTGGTGTGGCTGGTGGTCCTGGTGTTCCAACACGCCCTGCACGACGGCTTCGGCGCGGGCCTGTGGCTGGGCATCCCGTTGACCTTCCTGCTGGACACCGTGCTCTGGTGGTGGACCCAGCACCTGCTGCTGGCCGCACGGGTCCCCTGGCGTCCGCTGCTGCCGGGCGCGCTGCTGTGCGGCGTGGCCGTGGTGGGCGTGAACGCCGCCGCCGCGGTCTACCTGCCGCGGGCGGTGACCCAGAGCGTGGAGCGGTTCGGCCCGTACGGCGTGGTGTTCACGCTGCTGTCCTGGCTGATCGTGATGTTCACCGCGGTGACCTTCGCGATCGCGCTGGGGCGGGTGCTGTCGCAGGAGCCGGCGGTGGCGCAGCTGCTCGGCACACCGCTGCACGGCGCGGGGGGAGAGGCCGCAGCAGGGACGGCCACGACGGGGACGGCAGGACGGCCCGGCGAGGATGCCCGGCCGGACGAGGACGGCGGTCCGCCGACCGCATCGGGCGCTCCGGGCCCGCCCGACGAAGTGGACGGGGCGGACGGGCCGTCCGGGGAGCCGCCGGGCCGGGTCGGAGGTCCGGCCGCCGGGTGACCGGACGGCCGCCTCGGACGGCGGTCCGGAGTACGGAGAGGGCCCCGCCGTTCCCGCCCGGAGGGCTGGGAGCAGCGGGGCCCGGTGTCCGGCGCCGTGGCGGCCCGTCAGAGGATGCGGGTCAGCCTCGACAGGATGGACGGTGGTGCGAGGTCGCGCTCGAGGGTGACCGGCACCTCGATCCGGCCGGCGCCCTCGCCCGCGGAGAGGGTGCCGACCTGGGTGCCGGCCTTCACGGTGTGGCCGAGCTTGATCGCGTCCAGGTCCAGCGTGGCGGTGATGCCGGACCAGCCCGCGACGGTGAGGTCCTTGGCGGCGACGATCGGCACCGTGCCGCCGAGGCCGTCCTCGACCTGGCCGACGACCTGGCCCTGCTTGGCGAGGGTCTGGCCGTTCAGGCCCTTCTGCACCGACTTGATGATCTTCAGGCTGGGCGCCTGGGCGACCTTGGCGAGGTCCACGCCGGCCACCGCCGGCTGGCGGAGGGTGACGCCGATGATGGTCCGCTTGGTGCCACCGACCTCCTTGACCGCGGCCCACATCAGCGCGGACTGGGCGGCGGTGGAGGAGCCGGTCTTCACGCCGATGACGCTGCCGCGCTCGGTGAACACCAGGTCGTTGGTGTTGGGGATACGGACGCCGTTGTGCCGCATCTCGGGCTCGGCGACGATCTGCCGGAACACCTCGTCCTGCATCGCCTGCTCGGCGAGCTTGAGCTGGTCGGCCGCGGTGCTCTTGGTGTCGTCGTCGTAGCCGGCCGGGTCGGCGTAGGTGGTGTCGGCCATGCCGAGCCTGGTGGCCTCGGCGTTCATCTTCGCGACGAACGCCTCCTCCGAGCCGGCGTCCCAACGGGCCAGCAGACGGGCCACGTTGTTGGCCGACGGCAGCATCAGCAGCTCCAGCGCCTGGTACAGGCTGAGCTCCTTGCCCTCGACCAGCTGGGCGCGCGACTGGTCCTTGTCGGTGGACTCCTGGGCGGCCGCCTTGTCGACCACGATGTTCGGCCCGCTCTCACCCTTCTTCAGGGGGTGCGACTTGAGGATCAGGTAGGCGTTCATCACCTTGGTGACGCTGGCGATGGACACCGGCTTCTGCTCGCCGGAGGTGCCGACCGGTCCGACCCCGATCACGGCGGCGGCGGACTGGCCCTTGGCCGGCCAGTCCACGGCCAGCTGCTCGCCCTGGAAGGTGAAGGAGGCGGGCAGGCCGAGCTTGGTCTCCGGGTCGGGGAGCGGGCGCAGCAGCTGGACGACGACCACGATGCCGAGCACGAAGGCGAGGAACAGCGTCCAGATCGCGGTCCGCTTGGCGGCGCGGCGCACCGGGCTGGCGGGGCGGGCGCTGAGGGTGGCGAGCACCTCCATCGCCTCGATGGTGTTCTCCGGCAGCGGGGCCGGGGGCGGCACCGGCGACGGGTCCGGCACGGGCAGCGGGGCCGGCGGGGTCGGCACGGGCTGCGGGCGCGGTGCGGGCCGGGGCTCCGGCTCGGGGCCGGGCTCCGGCTCCGGGTGCGGCTCGGGAGCCGGGGAGGGCTCCGGGAGCGGCTCGGGAACGCTGCCGCCGACCGGCTTGCGGGTGTCCTTCAGCGCGGCTCCGGCGACCTCGCGGCTGTCCCGCATGGCGAGGCGCGGGTCGGCGCCGGCGGGCTTCGCAGGGGCCTTGTCGGCGCCCTCGGCCGGGGAGGCGGCGGGGGCAGCGGGAGTACGGGCCTCGGGGGGCAGGCGCAGCGCGCGGGTGGCGTTGTCGACGGGGAGGCGCAGGGCCTTGGTGGCGTTGTCGACGGGTGCGCCGTCGGCGGCCTCCGCGGGGCCGTCGGCGGCGACGGGGGCGTCCTTGCCGGCCTTGTCGTCCTCGGCCTTCGCCGGCTTCTCCTCGGCGGGCGCGGCCTTCGCAGGCTCGGCCTTCGCGGACGGAGCCTCGGCGGGTGCGGCCTTCGCGGACGGGGTCTCGCTGGGCGTGGCCTTCGCCGGCGCGGCCTTGGTGGCCTCGGCGGGCAGGCGCAACATGGTGGTGGCGTCGCTGACGGACGGCTCGGGGGTGGCGGCGCGCGATGCTGCGGCACCGGACGCGGTGGCACCGGAAGCCTTGCGGAGCACCTCGGCGGGCACGCGCAGCATGGTGGTGGCGTCGCTCGGCGGCTCTGCGGCGGCCTCGACGGCGGGCGCCGCCTTGTCCGCGGTCTCGGTCTCGGTCTCGGCCTCGACGGGGGATGCGGCCCCGGCGGGCGACTCGGCGGCGGACGGCCGGTCGGCCTTCGCGTCGACCACCTTCGCGTCGTCGGCCTTGGCATCGACCGCCTTCGCGTCGTCGGCCTTCGACTCCGAGGCGGCGGGCTTGCGGACCTCCGGCGGGAGCCGCAGTGCAGTGGTGGCGTTGTCGACGGGGAGGCGCAGCGCCGTGGTGGCGTGGTCCGTGGTCCGGACCCGGAGGTGGACGGTGGAGCCGGCCGGGCCCTGCACGGCTGCGGCAGCGTCCTCGTCGAGCCCGCCGTCCTCGTCGTCCTCGGCCTCGGCGCCGTCAACATCGGTGTCGCGCCCGCCGTCCCCGGCGGTGTCCTCGGCCGGGTCGGCGTCGGTGCGGTCCCCGGGCTCACCGGTCTCCGGCCCGTCGGCCTCGGGGCGGGCCGCCTCGGGCCCGGCGCCGTCCTCGGGTGCGGCGGTGCGGTCGGACGCAGTGTCCTCCGTCGCCGAACGCTCGGCCGCCCCGTCGCGCCGCCCTGTGTCGGGGGACTCGCCCACTGACCCTCTCCTCCTCGTCCGCCCGGCGGACCGGCTGCCCGCCCGGGCCGGCGGGCCGCGGGCCGCGCCGATCCTTCATTTTTTCCTACGGGTTCTCGTCCCGTCGGGATGTCTGTACAGTCTCCGCCACCGGTGGCGCGACCGCTGCGCACACCCCGCCCGACCGGCCGTTTTTCTCCCCGTCCGGGCCCGTCCCCGGCTCAGACGCCGCGCCGGGGACACCGGTTCCAGCCTGCCGTGCCAAGGTCACGATTCGGAGGCGTACTCGACAAGCCTGTGTGAGAGGCGTCACGCTGTCTGTCATCCACGCGGGGAGGCTTGGATGGGCAGGAGCCGCAGAACTATTCCTGAGGAGCTGTTGCTGCTCGCACTGGACCCGACCACGGGTACCACTGCGCAGCCGCAGACCCTCGACCTCGGACTCGCCGGGGCACAGCTGGTCGAGCTGTCCCTGGCCGGACGGATAGCCCCGGACGGGGACCGGATCGCCGTGGTACTCGCACGGCCGACCGGTGACCCGACCCTCGACCACGCACTGGAGCTGCTGCGACGGCGCGGCAGTGCGGTGCGGGCCGCGCACTGGATCGGCGGGCCCCGACTGGGCCTGAGGCAGACGTACCTGGCGCACCTGGAGCGGTGCGGCATGGTGACGGCGGTGCCGGGCCAGGTGTGCGGGGTGCTTCCGACGACGCGTTACCAGGCGTCGGACGACTGCACCAATTCCGCGATCAAGCAGCGCCTGGACACGGCGATCCGGACGGGTGTGCCGCCGGACCCGCGGACGGCCGCGCTGGCGGCACTGGCGCACGCGGTGGGTCTGGGCAAGCACCTGTACCCGGGCAACGAGGGCCGGTCGTCCCGGTCCCGGCTGCGCGACCTCATCCGCTACGACCCGCTGGGCGGGATGGTGGCGCACGCGGTGATGGACGTGCAGAACGGCCTGCCGGCCCAGCAGAACCGCTCGGGTGCTACGGCGGCGGGCGCCCGCCCGGCCGCGGGGCGGCCCGCGGCGGTGAACGGACGCCCGGTCGCCACCCGGGTGGGCGCGCGTTGATCGGCGCGCGCCGTTAGCGAGGACATCAGGGGCGGCCCGCCCGGCAGGACCACTGCCGGGGGGGGCGCCCCCAGTGGGAGGGCCCCCCCCCGCGGGTCCCGCGGGCCCCCGGGGGGGGGGGGGGGGCCCCCCCCCCGGCCCAC
>NZ_JBFAXX010000140.1:0-5618 GCF_040680995.1 Kitasatospora sp. NPDC051914 | reverse complement strand
CGGGAACGCCAGATGGGCCGACCGGGACGGCGTGCGTCCCGGTCGGCCCCTGGTACCTGACGAATACCTGACGGCTCCGCGTCAGCGGATGCTGTCCACGTCGACCAGGTCGACCCGGACGTTGCGGCCGCCGAGCGCACCCACCACGGTACGCAGCGCACGGGCCGTACGGCCGCCGCGGCCGATCACCTTGCCGAGGTCGTCGGGGTGCACCCGGACCTCGATGGTGTTGCCCCGGCGCAGGTTGCGCGAACGCACCTGCACCTCGTCGGGGTGCTCGACGATGCCCTTCACCAGGTGGTCGAGGGCTTCCTCGATCATGCTCAGGCCTCGGTGGAGGCGGCCTCGGCGTCAGCCTCGGCCTTGTCCGCCTTCTTCGCCTTCGGGGTGATGGCAACACCGGTGGTGCTGTCCTCGAAGCCCGCGACGGCCTTGGCGAACAGGTGCGAGTAGTCCTCGACCTTGGGCTCGGCGACCTTCAGCGGCTCCGGAGCCGGCAGGCCCTTGAACTTCTGCCAGTCACCGGTGAGCTTGAGGATGGCGAGGACCGGCTCGGTCGGCTGGGCGCCGACGGACAGCCAGTACTGGGCGCGGTCGCTGTCGACCTCGATCTTCGAGGGGTTGTAGGTCGGCTGGTAGATGCCGATCTCCTCGATCGCACGACCGTCACGCTTGGTGCGGGAGTCGGCGACGACGATGCGGTAGTGCGGGGAGCGAATCTTGCCGAGACGCTTCAGCTTGATCTTGACTGCCACGGGAGTGGATTCTCCTGGTGTTGACGTGGGTGAGCGGCCGCTGCCACCGCGTGGGGTTGCGGCGACCGGCCGTTCAAGGGACACGCCAGCCGTAGGAGAGAGGGGTCCTGCCCGGCTGCCGAGTACTCAGCTGTCCATTCTGCCACAGCCCGGCCCGGCCCCCGAATCGTCCGCCCGCTCGGCACACGGTGCGCACCGGCCGGCACGGGCCCGACAGGAACGGCCCGACCCGCGGCCCACTGCGCGCAGCCCACCGCCGATCACCCCGCTCCGGCGCCGCCCGCGCGGAGACCGACGAGACACGGAGACCGACGGGACACGGAGAACACGGGACACAGAAACGCCACACACGGAGCACGGCCAACGGGCGACAGGACGCCGCCACGCCCGGGCGGACACTCTCGCCGGGCGGCTCGAGCACCACGACCCGAGCACTCATGACCACCGGACGAAGACGCAGTCCGGCCCGACCGAGGGCCCCCGCCCCCGGTAGAGCCGAGCACCGCGAACTGTCAGGAGGGAACTGTCAGCGACGGCACGCGGCCGCCGGCGGAACTCAGCCGATCTTGAACGGCTGCTGGCAGGCGCCGCAGACGATGGCCGCCTGCGCCAGGACGGACGGGACGACACGGACGTTGCGCCCGCAGCCGCAGACCGCCTTGACCCGGACACCGCCACCGGACGAGCCGTGCCGCGCCGCCGGGCCGCGGAAGGCCCGGTGGCCGCCCTCGCCCGCAACGGCGAGCTGGTGGGCGCCGAGGGCGCGCTCCAGCCGCTCGATGGTGTCGGAGTACCTGTCCTCGGTCTCCTTGAGCATGGTCACCTGGGAGAAGCCGCTGCTGGCGTGCGGCTCGACCGGGTGGGCCAGCCCGAGCTCGGAGGCGAGCATCAGGAAGCGCCGGTTGTGGTAGCGACCGGCCCGCGAGGTGTCGCGGATCTCCCGCGCGGCGGCCAGTCCGTGGGCGGCTTCGTGCAGCAGCCGCTCGAATCCGAGCCGGGTGCCGCACGCCGAGGAGGACTCGCCGATCAGGGCCTCGGGCGAGGCCAGGTCGGGGAGGTCCTGGTGGTGGGCCTGGATGTCGCTCCAGGCGGCGGCCAGTTCGGCCGCGAGGACGAGAGGCTGTGTCGTGCTCACGCTGGACCAACGTTGGAGAGAGGGCCGATGTTCCGCGAGTTCCCGTTCACGGGGAATTCCCAGCGATCTCTCAGGAATGCGGACACGCTCCTGAATTGCGTTGTTCTGACCTGACGCAAGACCAACCCCCTGCATCTGTGGACCCGCCGAATCTCGGCGGGCTCTCGGCTATCACCCGGGGACACGCACGCCGCCCAAGGCGGACGGCCCGCAGCCCGGTCAGAATTGACAGGGCCACGGGCCGTATACCGTACCGCTTGTTTCGCACCGCCGGGAGTTGACCGGCGAGTAGCCTCGACAAGCAGTGCGCAAACCGCGGTTAACAATCCGCTGAATCGGCATCGAATTGCAACGGAAGTGCATCGGGAAGCACTCCGGAAGCACCTCGGTTTGTCCGATTGCCCGTGCGGGGCACCCGGCCGGTCCCCTGCCGTCAGTACGCGCGGGCGACGATCGCGATGTTGCCGGGCTGGTCGTCGGCCGCCGGGACGGAGCCGTCGGCGGCGACGATGCAGCGCACCGAGACGCCCTGCTCGGCCAGCTTGGCCTCGCCCTCCGGGCCCAGGTCGGCCCAGGAGATGCGGCCCCAGCCGGTGGCCGCGGCCTCGACGGCCTCCTCGATGGACGAGACGTCCACGGTGCGGGCCTCGCGGCGCTCGCGCGACTGGCGGAGCAGCAGCGCCTGGTCCTCCTCCAGGACGCCGGGGACGAGCGACGCCAGGGCGTCGGCCGAGACCGGCTCCTTGCCGCCGGCGATCCGGCGGACAAGCATGGCGGTGCCGTTCTCCAGGTCGCGCGGACCGACCTCGATGCGCAGCGGAACGCCCTTGAGCTCCCAGTCGACGGCGCGGCGGCCGAAGGGGGTGTCGGTGCGGTCGTCGACCACCACGCGGACGCCGGCGGCCTCCAGGGCGGCGCCGATCTCGCGGACCTTGGCGAGCACCGCGTCGTCGCCCTTGATGGCGAGGACGACGGCCTGGACGGCGGCCAGGCGCGGCGGGACACGCAGGCCGTTGTCGTCGCCGTGGGACATGATCAGGCCGCCGACCATGCGGGTGGAGACGCCCCAGGAGGTCTGCCAGACGTACTCGCGCTCGGCGCCCTGCAGCTGGTACGTGGTGTTGAACGCCTTGGCGAAGTTCTGGCCGAGCTCGTGGCTGGTGCCCATCTGCAGGGCCTTGCCGTCGCCCATCATGCCCTCGAGGGTGAGGGTGTTGATGGCGCCGGCGAAGCGCTCGCGGGCGGTCTTGCGGCCGAGCACGACATCGATGCCGAGCACGTTGGTCATGAAGTCGCCGTAGACGTCCGTGTGGATGCGCGAGGCGTACTCGCGGGCGTCCTCGTAGGTGGCGTGGGCGGTGTGGCCCTCCTGCCAGAGGAACTCGGTGGTGCGTAGGAAGACGCGCGGGCGGAGCTCCCAGCGGACGACGTTGGCCCACTGGTTGATCAGCAGGGGGAGGTCCCGGTGGCTCTGGACCCACTTGGAGAAGTACTCGTTGATGATCGTCTCGGAGGTGGGCCGGACGACGACCGGCTCCTCCAGTTCCTTGCCGCCGCCGTGGGTGACCACCGCGAGCTCGGGCGAGAAGCCCTCGACGTGCTCGGCCTCCTTGGTCAGGTACGACTGCGGGATGAACATCGGGAAGTAGGCGTTCTGCGCACCGGCCTGCTTGATCCGGGCGTCCATCTCCTGCTGCATCCGCTCCCACAGGCTGTACCCGTACGGTCGGATGACCATGGTGCCGCGCACCGGACCGTTGTCGGCCAGCTCGGCCTTGTTGATGAGGTCCTGGTACCAGCGGGGGAAGTCTTCCGACTGGGGGGTGAGTACGGGTGCCTTAGCCATGGGGCAGATGGTACGGGGATCGGGGTTCCGACCGTGAATCCGTTTCACCGGCGCACCGCGGGGGCGCACGCCTCGGCGCACGGACACTCCCTGCACACCTCTGGACGGCGGCGCCCGGGCGCTGTTCGCTGGAAGGCGGGGCGGGAGACGACCGGGGGGAGCCGGAGCATCGGACGCACACACCGAATGGGAGGCCGCGATGGCTTCAGCGCAGGTGACCGGTACGACCGCGCAGCGCCCGCACGCGGGTGGCGGGGCGGGGTCGCGCGGTCGGGCGCGCGACTGGGCGGAGATCCAGGAGCGGATGCTGGTGCCGCTCTACCAGGCCGTATACCGGCGGCTGGAGGTCGGCCCGGCGACCAGCCTGCTCGGTCTCGGCTGCCGCTCGGGGCTCGCCCTGCTGCTCGCCGCGGACCGCGGCGCGCAGGTGGCCGGACTGGAGCCGGAGGCGGAACTGCGCGAACTCGCGGAGGGCCGGCGGCTGCGGGTGGCAGGTGTCGGCGGTGTCGACCGGTCGGGCTATCCCGTCCCCCGCTCGGCGTATTCGCTGGTCACCGTTTTCGAGGAGCTCGCGTACGTCGCCGATCCGGCCGTCCTCGTGCTGGAGGCGGCCGCGCTGACGCTGCAGGGCGGGCACGTGGTGCTGGCCGGCTGGGGGCCCCCGGAGCGGTGCGAGAGCGCGCCGGTGCTGGAGGTCGCCCGCCGCCGCTCGGCCCGGACGCCGGTCCGCGACCCGTTCGCGCTGAGCGCCCCCGGCGCACTGGAGGAGCTGTGCGCGGGCGCGGGCCTCCGGCCCGCCGGCAGCGGCCGGGTCTCCTGCCCCTTCGCCTACCCGGACCTGGACAGTGCGGTCCGCGGGATGCTCTCCACCGGCCTGTACGAGGGCGCGATCGAGGAGTGGGGCGCGGCGCTGGTCACCAAGGAGCTGGAGGAGGCGCTGCACCCCTTCGTGCAGGCGGACGCCTCGGTCCGGATGGCCAACGTGTTCCGGTACGTGGTGGCCGAGCAGCCCCGCTGATCCCCCGATCGCCCGGCCCGGGGCCGGCGTCCGCCCCGGGCCGGTGGTGCCCCACCGGACGCACCGGCACCGCAGGGCCGGAGGTCGGCCGGAACACGCCGGTCGGCCCGGACGCGCCACTCAGCGGTCCCCACGTCGCTCAGCGGTCCACACGCCGGTCAGCGGTCCAGCGGTGTCCATTCCTCGACGGTGAGCGCGTACCGCTCGTGGTCGCGCCAGGCGCCGGACAGGAACAGCATCCGCGGCGTGAACCCCTCGTGCCGGAAGCCGAGCCGCTCGGCCATGGCGATGGAGCGGGTGTTGTCGGGCTGCACGTTGATCTCCAGCCGGTGCAGGCCGAGACCGCCGCGCTCGGCGGCGGCGAAGCAGCGGTCGACCACCAGCCGCATGCCCTCGGACATCCGCCCGGTGCCGGCGTAGGGCAGGTAGGAGTCGTAGCCGAGGGCGCCGTTGCAGAAGCGGCCCATCACGATGTTGGCGACGTTGCACTTGCCGACCAGGCCGCCGGTGGCGGTGTCCTCGATCAGGAAGGTGCGCAGGCCCGGCCCCTGACGGTCCAGCAGCTCGGCGAGGCCGTCCGGTTCGACCGGGTTCCACCGCCCTATGTGCTCGGCGGACCTCCGTACCGCCTCGGCATAGGGGGCCACGTCCTCCGGGCGGGGTGCCCTGATCGTCACTCGCACACCACCATCATCGGTCATGTGTACGGCCCCGCGCCGGGCGGCCCACCGAACGACCGGAGGACGGGACCGCCGGGGGCCGGAACGCCGCCGGCCCGCCGCCCCGGGGAGGGGCGGGGGGGCGGGGGGGGGGGGCCGGCAGAGCAGGTGCGTGTACTGCGTGGGGCGTTGGAAGGGGGCCGGG
>NZ_JBFAXX010000139.1:0-5971 GCF_040680995.1 Kitasatospora sp. NPDC051914 | reverse complement strand
CCGGCGTTCGTCGAGGCGGTCGCCCGCGCCCTGCACACCAGCCTCGCCTGCGCCCGCTGGGACGTCTCCTCCGTTCTGACCGCCCTCGCCGAGGCGGCCGGCGGCGAGCTGACGGACCGCCTGCTCGGCCGACTGCCCCGCGGCTACGCGCTGCTGTTCGGCCGTGCCGACCTCACCATTGCGGCTTGACCCGAGGCGGCACTACCGGCGCCGGCCACCCGGCCGCACAGCATGGCAAGGGGCCGGCGCCGTGCCGCTCTATCCGGCCCCCGCCGGCCTTCATGCGCCGACCGACAGGGGCCGCCACCACCCCCGCCGGGTACCCGGGTTCGAGCCCGGAGCCACAGTGGTGCGCCGCGACATCCACGTGGACAAGGTGTAGACGGTCCAGCCCTACCGGGCGCTCGCAGACACCGGCACCCGTGCTGGAGCTCACCTGCTGGCCAGGCACTCGCTCCCTCGCCCGACCAACCAGGGCGAGCGCGCTACGCACCGGCCACGACACCTCCAGGGCCGCCGTCCCCGGGCCCTGCCGGCCTGCCCGGCCGTCTCACGGCCTGCTGCTCGGCCATTGGCACCGGCACGACACCGCCGACTCGGCTGCGCACCGCGCCCGTGCCGACAGCCGCGGGGATCGGTCAGTCGGCCGCGTGAAGACGGGCGCGCCCAAGCCTCACACCGGGCACGGTCCGACCGACACCGCCGTCCGCCCGGATCGCCGTCCGAGGCCGGTGAGAACCGTCCCGCAGCCGGTTCTCCCGGCCGCTGCGCACGCTTCCGAGATGGCACCCGCCTTGGCGACCTGCTAGGACGGGGCGTCGCACTCGCCTTCACCGCCGACCGGCGGTTGCGCGATGCGGCCGGAAGTCGGAAGGCCTGATCCGCTATGCGGCCGGGCCGGTGGACGACGAGCTCGGATTCGGCGCCCTGCTGATTCGGCCCGGCGGCCTCGTCGCCCGGGCCGACGGCCACGCCCCCGGCCCCGAGGCGTTCCGGCGCGCAGCCGTCCGCTGGTTCGGCGCACCCACTTCCTGACGGGGCCTCGTGGGCCGGCCGGTGTATGGCCGACCGTGCTGTGCCGCCCGCCATCGGTTCTCCGGATCCGCACCGACTCCGATCACCCCGCAGAAAGAAACCCCTCGTGTCGAGTGAGCGCCCCGTCCGGGCCGAGCTGAACAAGGACGTGGTCCGCCGCTTCTAGGAAGCCGTCCTCAGGGTGTCCGGCGGCCCGGACTTCGCCACAGCCGGGGAGGTGGCCGGCGAGCAGGAGGCCGAACTCAACCGGGACCACCCCGACAGCGGCTTCCAGAGAGGGGCCGCCATCGGGCCGGCACGGCACAGGATGCACCTGCTGACCGGACTGAGCATCACGACCATCATTGAGCATTTTCCAACCTGAAGTTGCAGGTCATGAGGCTGCCGTGGGCCAGAGATGGGAGGTTCGGGCCGGTCGCCGGCTTGATCGCTAGCAGGTGATCGTCCGTCAGCGGGAGATCTCGGCGTTCGTCAGAGGCCGGCGCGTTGCGCGGTACGCAGCATGGCGAGGGGGCGATCATCACGCCTGCCCGCACTTACCGCATCGGTGAGCCTGGAGGCACGCACCTTCTACACGGCAATTTGGTCGGCACCGGCGGGCGGCTCGGGCGCCGGCCAGGCCGGGTCCGGCGACCAGACGGTCCACGGGTCGGCGAACGGGCCCAGGCGGTCTTGGAGAAGACCGAGTCGGCCGACCTGGTCGTACTCGTCGAGTGAGTGTGCTGGGGCCGGCCCGCGCTCGCTACGCCATCTGCACCCGCTGCACGCCGAGCACCACTAGCAGAGCTCCGACTCCGAGTAGCCAGTTCTGGTAGCCGTCGACGAGGAGCATCGCCAGGCCGAGATGGACCGCCGCCGTGGCAAGCAGGCTCCACCGGTACACGGCCGAGGGCTTCTTGGACAGCCGCACCGCGCTTCGCGCGGCCCAGACGCACATCGCCATCCAGCAGAGGCCGATGGCGAACTCAGGCAGGTGCAGGCCCTCGAACTCCGACCTGCCGACGACCCATTTGTCCACGATCTCGGCGCAGAGGAACAACGCATACAGCGCCTCGCACCACAGGGCTGCCGCCGCCAACATCGACGCCGTTTTCCGCACGGACCGCTCCTCACTCGGTGATCCACCATCAACCGACAGGACGGGCGACGGGCCTCGGTGGTTGCCGAGTGAGCTCTTCCAACCTGAAGTGCAGGTCCCAGGCCTGGCGTGAGGCGGGATCGGGGCTCTTGGGCTGGTCGGCAGTGTGATCGTTAGCAGGAGATCGTCCGTCCTGTGACCGGTTCACCCGAATTCGGGTGGCGGCGCTGCTGCGCCTCTTACTCTCCGAAGGAGGCCGGACGGGAGGAGCCGCTGGTGGTGAACGTGTTGACGTGAGTGATGCAGCGGCGGCTGGTGCTGGCCGACCGGGCCGAGCGGCTGCGGAAGGAGCTCGTCGGCCTCGACGTGGAGGTCGCGCGGCTGGAGGCGGCGGAGGCGGTGTTCGGGCAACTCGCCGACGCCCAGCGTGCCGGACACACCGACGATCCCGAGATCGCCGCCGAGCTGGAGCGGGTCACCACCACGCCGGGCGCGGGCGGGATGCTGCTGGTCCCGCATCGCGAGAAGGGCATGGACGAGAGCGCGCTGCCCGCTGACTACCAGCAGATCCTCAAGGCTGTGTCGGGCGCGACGGAGCCGTTGCCGGCGAAGGAGGCCTGTGTGGCGCTCGGCGTGGGGACCCAGCCCGCGCAGGTGGAGCCGATGCGCGGCAAGCTGAAGCGGCTGGCTGAGCGCGGCTGGCTGCACCAGACCCCGGCCGGACGCTTCACCAGCCGACGGCCGTGAGCGAGATCCGGGCCGACGATGTCCGGAAGCATACGTAACTTGCGGACCCCCGACGGTAGTTTGGGGGCTCCATGCGAAAGAAGTTCAGCCCTGCCGAAGGTCCTGACGGATTTGTCTACCAGTGCCGCCTGTCCCTGTCGAGCACGACCGTGAACATGGTCGCCGACCTGATCCGCGGCCACCTGAAGAAGATCCGCTCGCGCTGGCGCAAGCTCTCCCCAGGGCAGATCGCCGTGATCGTGCTCGCCGTCCTACGGCACGACCAGCGCCTTTGCGGCATGGCTGGCGGCAACGACGTCTCCGCCTCCACCGTGCGCCGCTGGGTCCTGGAAGTCATCGAGCTCCTGGCTGACCGAGCCCCCGGCTGGACCGCGCACTGAAGAGAATCACCCAATCGGGTGGCGTCGTCGTACTGCTGGACGGCACGCTGGTCCGCACCCGCCGCCGCACCGGGGACGAGAACCGGCCCAACTACAGCGGGAAACACAAGGTCCACGGCCTGCTGTTCCTCGCGCTCACCGACGAGAAGGGCAACCTGATCTGGATCTCCGCAGCGAAGCCGGGCCGCTCCAGCGAGATCACCGCCGCCCGCCACAACAAGATCTGCGCCAGGCTCCGCGAGGCCGGACTCGGCGCCCTGGCGGACCTTGGCTTCGTCGGCCTGGACGACGACCCCGACGACCCGTGATCGTCACCGGCCGCAAGGCGACCCGCGGCAAGCCCCTCACCCGGCCCAGAAGAAAGCGAACCGGCTGGTCAGCCGCGAGCGCGCGGCCAACGAGCACGGCTTCGCCGACCTGAAGAACTGGCGCTGCCTCACCAAGCTCCGCATGAACGCGAAGAACGCCACGACCCTGCTGCGGGCCCTGCTCGTCCTGACCAACGCCGAGGTCTCCCGCTGACCGACGATCTCCAGGGCCCGATCACGGAGCAGACCAGCCCGAGCACCCCGCCCCCAGCTCACGCCAGCCCCTGTGACCTGCGCTTCTCAGGATGAAAACTTCTCATTGTCGACGAGCTGATCGCCGAAGACCCCACTCGTGTCGTGGTCGTGGCCACCAGCAATGGTACCGACGCCCACGGCGTCCCGCGGACGATGAACGCCCTCGAACCGGCCGACGTCGTGAACGGGAAGATCACCAGGAAGCGTTCGTCCTACCAGGACACCGTGCTGCTGCGGGACACCTCACTCGAACGGGAGGCGGTGCTCGCCCAGGAAGCCGCGTGGGCCTGACTTGCCCGTTCCGGCGGCGGTGGTCCGGCACCCGGTTGGCCGCCTGCTGCGCGGCTTGCGGGTGGATCGCTCAGCGCCGGGTGGCGGGGCGCGGTGCGGCCGGCAGGGGCGGGGTGAGGACGGGCTCCAGCAGGTGGGCGAGCTGTTGGCGTTGCTGCGCGTCGAGCCGGCCGGTGGCCGGTGCGAGGGCCTCCCGCACCTCCTCGTAGAGGCGCTGGGTGAGGTCGCGCCCGGCGTCGGTGATCAGGACGACGACGGCGCGTTTGTCCTCGGGGCTGGCGTGGCGGGCCAGCAGCCCTCGTCGTTCGGCGCGGTCGATGAGGCCGGAGAGGGTCGACTTGTCCAGGCCGAGGAAGGCCGCCAGGTCGCTCATGCGGGGGCGCCGGTCGCGCACGATGCCGAGCACGCGCAGTTGGGTGAGGGACAGGTCGTGCTCGGCGCCGATGCGGGTGAGCACGCTCATGACCTGGAAGGCGCTGCGGACCAGGCCGTCGATCAGGGCCTCTTCGGAGTCGTCGGGAGCCATGGCTACACCCTACTTGACATTGTTTGCATTACCAATGATTCTGAGTTTGATTGGTAATGCAAACCAATGTCCAAGGAGTCCCATGCATGCAGCAGTCCTCACGGCGTACGACGCACCGCCCGTCTACGGCGAGCACCCCGAACCGGTCGCCCGGGGCGAGCGCGAGATGGTCGTGGACGTCCTCGCGGCGCCCCTGCACCACCTGGCCCGGGCCAAGGCGAGCGGCGCCCACTACTCCGCCTCCGGCGTCCTCCCGCTGGTCCCCGGCGTCGACGGCGTCGTCCGGGACCCCGCGGGCCGCCTGCGCTACGCGGTCCTGGACGACACGGACCTCGGAACCTTCGCCGAGCGCACCGTCATCGACGCGCATCGGAGCGTGGTCCTGCCCGACCACGTGGACCCGGTGCGGATCGCCGCCGCGATGAACCCGGGCATGTCCTCCTGGGTCGCCCTGCGCCGGCGCATCACCTTCCACGAGGGCCAGCGCGTCCTCATCCTGGGTGCCACCGGCAGCGCCGGGCGCATGGCCGTCCAGATCGCCAAGCGGTTCGGCGCCGCCCAGGTCATCGCCGCCGGCCGCGACACCGCCCGCCTCAAGGAGTTGCCCGCCCTCGGCGCCGATCGGACGCTCACCTTCGACGAGATCGCCGCCGCAGCCGACGTCGACGTCGTCCTCGACTTCGTGTGGGGCGAACCCGCCGCCGGCTCCATACTCCCGATCCTCACCGCGCGCACCGACCGATCCGCGCCGCTCACCTGGGTCCAGATCGGCTCCATCGCGGGCGCGTCCGCCCCGATCCCGTCCGTGGCCCTGCGCTCGGCCCGGTTGCAGATCGTGGGCAGCGGCATCGGATCGCTATCCCCCCGCGACTTCATCGCCGAGCTCCCCGAGCTGGCTGCCGCGGTGACCGAAGGCGCCATCGACGTCCAGGCGCGGGCCGTACCGCTGGCCCGGATCGCGCAGGCATGGAACGACACCCGCTCCGGCGAACGCCTCGTCCTCGTCCCGTAAGCCCCCACCTCACCCCTTCCGTCCCGGCCCGACTCCTTGCCGTGCCGACCCCTCCGGCTGCCCGCCGCCCGGCGCGGGCGGCGGGCAGCCGGAGCAAGGAGCGAGTCATGCAGAAACGTGCGTTGATCGTGGGCCTCGGCATCGCCGGCGTGTCCGGCAATCGGACTGAGCTGGACCGGACGGACGCCGGTGATCGCCGAGCGGGCACCCGAGCACCGCACCAGCGGTGGCAGAACGTCATGGTGCGTACGAGGCACCGGTGTCGCCCGGCCCGGAGGGCTGCGTACCTGCGCCGGACGGGATGAGTACTTCTACTCAGGCCGGGCCCGCGGTGATGAT
>NZ_JBFAXX010000138.1:0-6173 GCF_040680995.1 Kitasatospora sp. NPDC051914 | reverse complement strand
GGAGGCCGTCCACGCCATCCCGGTCGGTGGTGGTGTCGTCCGCGAAGCGACGGTCACCGGTCGCGTCGGGCACGTACTTCACACAGACAACGATCCTCAAGCTCACGGCCTGTCTCCTGTACTGGTCCTGTCCGGCGGCTGCGGCGGTGCAGATGGGCAGAGCGCACGCTCCGGCCCCACGCGGGCCACGTCTTCCTGCGCCCGTCCGGAACTTCCTGGCAGCATACTCGCCAGTAGCCACGCATGCTACTGGCCAGTAGCTTAGCGCTGCGGGCCCCGGCCGAGCGTCCCGACCGCCGCCGCACACACTGTCCGACAGGCTTCCGGGACGGCTGCACCACCGTCTGCGCCCATCCTGCCCCAGGCGGCGCCCCGTACCACCTGACCGGGCGGCAGATCGGGCTGTGAGATTGAAGGTCTTGACAACGGCCCCGAAGATCGACGGCCTTCCCGGAGGCCCGGGCCCGCCGGTCGGACGGCCTCGCCCCCGGTCAGACGGCCTCGCCGAGGGCCGCGATCACATCGGCCCGGCGCGGCTGGCCCGACGCGCGGCGGATCACCCGGCCGGTCGCATCGAGCACCAGCACCGTGGGGGTGCGCAGGATGTCCAGCCGGCGCACCAGGTCGAGCTCGGCCTCCGCGTCGATCTCCACGTGCGCCACCCCCTCGACCATGCCCGACACCTCGGCCAGCACCCGGCGGGTCGCCCGGCAGGGCTGGCAGAACGCGGTCGAGAACTGCACCAGCGTCGCCCGCTCCCCCAGCTCCCCGCCCAGGTCCGCCGCCGACAGCCGCACCGCACCGTCCTTCGCCCGCACCCGCAGCCTCCCGTCCCGGTGCGCACGCAGCAGCCCGAAGGCGCTCGCCAGCACCAGCACCACGCCGCACACCACCAAACCGGTCACCGCACCAGTGTGGCCCACCACCTCCCCCGGCCCTTGCGCCGCTCAGCGCTCGACCACGCACCCGGCCGCCCCCTACGATCCTCCGCATGGACTCCCCGCGCCCCCGGCTGCCCCGGCTGACCACCCGCCGCGTGGTCGACCTGTGCCGGGCCACCGCGTCCCGCTGTCGCTGACCGCGGCCGCCACGAGCGGCCGGACAGGCCCCCACCGGTTCGCGCCCCAGGAGTCCCCCTCCATGCAGATCGACCCCCGCGGCCCGCGCTTCGCGGCCGCCCTCACCTCCGTCGTGCTCGCCGCCGCCCTGATCACCGGCAGCGGCGCCCTGCTCGCCGTCCAGACGACGGTCTTCGCCGTCGGCGCCCTCGCCGGCGTGCAGCACTCCCCGTACGGCTTCGTCTACCGCACCCTGGTCCGGCCCCGGCTCGGGCCGCCGCGGGAGCTCGAGGACGCCCGGCCGCCGCGCTTCGCCCAGGGCGTCGGCCTCGCCTTCGCCCTCGCCGGCACCGCCGGCTTCCTCTCCGGCGCCGACTGGCTGGGCCTGGCGGCCACCGGGCCGGCCCTCGCCGCGGCCTTCCTCAACGCCGCCTTCGGCTGCTGCCTCGGCTGCGAGGCCTACCTGCTCCTGCGCCGCGGCGGCGCCCGGATCGGCGCCCGCGCCTGAACCCCGCCCCGAGCCGAAGGCGGAGGGAGGAAGCGGCACCGCCCCGAGCCGAAGGGCCCGCCGGCGCCGAAAGCAGGCGGGCGGGCGGGCAAAACAGCAGCGAGCGGGCGGCAATCAAGCGAGTTCCCGAATGAGACGCAGGTCTCACGTGATGTAGAACTCTCCGCCGAAATCGCGCCCCGCGGACACCCCCACGTGACAGCGGGCACGTCTTCGGGGGATCATCGGGCTGAAACACCCGTGGCCGCCGCGGCGTGCCGCGCCCTCGCCGGTCGGCCCCGCGGCCCGGGTACCGCCGGACCGGGCATCAGGCCCGACGAGAAGTAGGGCTGACCGTGGCTGAGTTCGTGTACCCGCCGGTGATCCGCGCCGCACTGACCGCGTTCAAGGCGCTCGACCTGCGGATCTCGATCGTCGGCGCCGAGCACGTCCCCGCGGCCGGCGGCGCCGTCCTGGTGAGCAATCACATCAGCTACCTCGACTTCATCTTCGCCGGCCTCGGCCCCTGGCGCGGCGGCAAGCGCCTGACCCGCTTCATGGCGAAGGACGACGTCTTCAAGCACCGCATCTCGGGCCCGCTGATGCGCGGCATGCGGCACATCCCGGTCGACCGCACGGACGGCCAGCCCGCCTACGACGCCGCCGTGAAGGCGCTGCGCGAGGGCGAGATCGTCGGCGTGTTCCCCGAGGCCACCATCAGCCGCTCGTTCATGCTGAAGAAGTTCAAGACCGGCGCGGCCCGGATGGCCGCCGAGTCCGGCACCCCGCTGCTGCCCGTCATCCTCTGGGGCACCCAGCAGCTGTGGACCAAGGGCCGCCCGAAGACCCTCACCAAGCGCCACGTCCCGATCACCGTCATGATCGGCGAGCCGATCGAGCTCACCCCGCAGGACAAGCCGGTCATGGTCACCCGCCGGCTCCGCGCGGCCATGACCGAGATGCTCGACCGCGCCCAGCGCGAGTACCCGGCCAAGCCCGCCGGCCCCGAGGACAGCTGGTGGCTCCCCGCCCACCTCGGCGGCACCGCCCCCACCCCCGAGCAGGCCGAGGCCGCCGACGAGGCCGAGGCCACCGCGAAGGCCGAGCGCCGCGCCGCCAAGTCCGGCTGACACCCCGGCCTCCCCTTCGACGAATCGGACGCCCCGAGCCCCCGCGGCCGGGGCGTCCCGCATCCCTCCCGGCATCATCGCTCCACCCTGTGCCGGCGCCGCCCCGTCCCTCACTCGGTAGGGTCGCGGAACATGACGACCCCCCGGTTCTCCACCGCCACCGAGCGGGACGCCCTCTGCGGGTTCCTCGACAAGCAGCGCGCCGCTCTGCTCCGTGCTCTGGACGGCATCAGCGAGGCGGACGTCCGCAAGGCTCCCACCTCCAGCTCGCTGACCCTGCTCGGGCTGCTGAAGCACAACGCCCTGTGGGAGCGCCGCTGGTTCCAGGTGATCCTGGCCGGCCGGTACTTCCCCGACGAGTGGCCGCACGCCGAGGGCGGTGCGGACGACGACTTCGCCCTGGGCGAGCACGACACGGTCCCGCACTGGCTCGCGTACTACGAGGAGCAGGTCGCCGCCGGCCGCGAGATCGTCGCGGCCACCGACCTGGAGGCCCCGTGCGCGTGGCCGAAGCTCGCCCACCGCAACCTGCGCTGGGTGCTCCTGCACATGATCGAGGAAGTCGCCCGGCACGCCGGCCACGCCGACATCATCCGCGAGACCCTCGACGGCACCCGCGCCACCTGACCCGGCACGGTAGGCATCGGCACCGTCCCGGGCCGTGCCGGCCTCCGGCCGTCGGCCGTCATTGACCCGGGCGGTCGGCCGTCGCAGGGCCGGGTTAGGGTCGGCGGCATGTCCTCCGAGCACGGCTTCACCTGCACCTGCTGCAACAGCCACCACAGCGACGTCCCGATGAACTTCTCCAGCCCGGCGCCTGCCCACTGGGACGAGTCGCTGGCGGAGGACCCGGACAGCCTGCTCTCCTCCGACCAGTGCGTGATCAAGGGCGAGCACTTCTTCGTCCGCGGCCTGGTCGAGATCCCGGTGATCGGCAGCGACGAGGTCTTCTCCTGGGGCGTGTGGGTCTCGCTGAGCGCCACCAACTTCGCCCGCGCCGCCGAGGTCTGGGACACGCCCGGACGCGAGAACGAGCCGCCGTACTTCGGGTGGTTCTCCACCGAGCTGCCGATCTACCGCCCCACCACGATCAACCTCAAGACCCGGCTGCACACCCGCCCGGTCGGCGAACGGCCGTGGATCGATCTGGAACCCACCGACCATCCGCTCGCCGTCGAGCAGCGCACCGGCATCACCATGGACCGTGTCAGGGAGATCGCCGCGGCCGTGCTGGACTCCGCCGGCTGAGGCTCCCGTCGAGGTCCCGGGAGATGCCGGCGAGAACCGGGAGCACCGTGCCGACGTGTTGGTGATCAGCGGCCGGCCCGGGCCGCGGATCCGAGAGCGGAGTCGGTGCAGTGACGGAAGTGACGCAGGATTTACAGGATGCCGGGGCGAAGACCGATGGTCCGAGCCTCTGGCGTCAGCGGGATTTCATGCTGCTGTGGAGCGGCCAGACGGTCAGTGAGATGGGATCGGCGGTCACCCAGGTCGCGCTGCCGCTGCTCGCGCTCGTCGTGCTCGAGGCGAGCACCTTCCAGGTCGGGCTGCTGACCGCGGCCACCACGCTGGCGTTCGCGGTGATCGCGTTGCCGGCCGGTGCGATGGTGGACGGCGCTGCCAAGCGTTCCGTCATGATCGTCTGCAACCTCCTCCGACTGGTGATCATCGGCTCGGTCCCGGTGGCGGCGGCGTTCGACGTCCTGACGATGGCACAGCTGTACGTGGTCGCCGTGGCTGCCGGTGTGTGCTCGGTGTTCTTCGACGTCTCGTACCAGAGTTACGTGCCGTCACTCGTCCGTGCCGATCGCCTGATGAGCGCCAACGGCAAGCTCGGGACCACCCAGGAGTTCGCGCAGCTCGGCGGACCGAGCATGGGCGGCGGGCTGGTCTGGTTGTTCGGTGCCGCCGGGGCGATGACGGCCGACGCGGTCTCCTACGCGGTCTCGGTCCTGTCGATCCTCGGGATCAGGACCCGGGAGGATCCGCCGCCCGCGCGGCCGGCGGACGAGACATTGCGGCGCCGGATCGCCGAGGGGCTGAAGTTCGTTTTCGGGCACGGCATCCTGCGCAGGGTCGTGGCGTGCACGGGCACCGCGAACCTGTTCGGCGGCATGACGTCGGCGCTGGCGATGGTCTTCCTCGTCCGGGAGTTGCACGTGCCACCCGCGCTGACCGGGCTGATCATGGCGGGCTCGGCCGTCGGCGGCATCGCCGGGGGTGTGTTCGCCGGCCGCCTCGCCGAGAAGATCGGCTCGGCGCGGATCATCTGGGTGTCGATGCTGGTGTTCAGCGCGCCGCAGGTCGTCGCGGCGGCCGCCTGGCGAGGCTGGGGGGTGCTGCTGTTCCCGCTGGGCTGGGCCGTCACGGGCTTCTCCGCGATGGTCTACAACGTCGCACAGCTCAGCTACCGGCAGTCGGTGACACCGCCGGAGCTGATGGGCCGGATGAACGCGGCCGTCCGCTGGGTCGTGTGGGGCACACTGCCGATCGGCGGCGTCCTGGGCGGAGCACTCGGCACGCTGATCGGGGTGCGGCCCGCACTCTGGCTGGCCTTCGTCGGTGCGTGGGCGGCCGGCTGGTTCGTGTTCTTCTCCCCGCTCCGCCACATGCGCGACGTTCCCCCGCCCCCGCCCGCCCCTGTTGCCACGAGTTGACGGCGAGTGCCTCAGTCCGCGTCGAACGGCTCGTCGCTCCAGCGGAACCATGCCCGGTCGCCCTCGATGTGCAGCAGGAACTCGGCCACCGGCCCGTCCGGTGAGGAGAACGTCAGATTCTCGGCGATCCGGTCGTACGCCTCGTCGAAGCGCTCGCACTCCTCTTCCTCCAGCAGCGCCAACGTCTCGGCGAACCACGGCGCCACCGCCGCCCAGGCCGGCCCCGGACGGAACACACCGCCCAACCAGGGAAAGTCGCCCTCGTCGATGTCGACCTCACCGACGAGTTCCGTCTGTCGCGTCAGTCGCCAGACCCCACCAGGCATCTCACTTCTCCTCCCGTGCCGCGCGCATCCTTCCACGGCCTCCTGACAAGCCTCGGTGCACCGCCCAACAGGCACCGGCGCCGACGGCATACCAGAGGAGGTCGGGTGCGTTGAACGTCGACCCGAGGACCAGACGGGCCACCACGCTCTCCTCGGACCACCGTGCTGGCAACCCTGTGAGCTGGAAGAACTCCACACCCCAACTCACCAGCGTCGCCGCAACGGCCGCCCTGGCCGGCCGAATCCGCGGCGCGACGAGCACCACCAGCGTGTACACGAGCACCGCGTACAGCGCATCGCCTGCATACTTCGCCACGCTCCCGCCCAGCGCGACCCGGACCCCGAGGCCTGCGGCCACGGCCAGCAGGCCGGCCGCGCCCGCCTCACAGCGCGTCTTCCAGATCGACAATGTCTCCCCCCTCCGGAAATGCGAGTAGCCCCGCCCGGGACCCGGGCGGGGCTACTGCGAAGAATTGTTCGGCGGCGTCCTACTCTCCCACAGGGTCCCCCCTGCA
>NZ_JBFAXX010000137.1:0-6387 GCF_040680995.1 Kitasatospora sp. NPDC051914 | reverse complement strand
AACCCCCGACGAGACCATCACGACAGCCCTTACCGCCTAGCCTGAAACCGGATCACCGAGTGGCCGTCGATACACCACTCCGGCGGACGTGACCACACAGTACGTCCCGATCAGTCAGCGTGAGGGTGCTCGGGTCAGCCGGCTCTTATCGCGACGGTGCGGCTTCGAGGTGCCGGTTCAACCCGTGATTGCCGTGCTCGGGGCAGCGTCGATCACGGTGACATCCGAGCTGGCGCCTGTGCTCCTCCTGGATGGGAAGGAGGCGGATCGGCGCCTCTCGGGCCGCACACCTCGGATGTCCGTCGAACAGGTAGAGAGTGTCTTCACTGTCGCCCGGGACAGCCGGACCTGGGTGCGGTGAGGCTCAGCTCGCGGCGGTCACCAGGCTGCGACCGTCGTGGGCGCGGATGTGGGGAGCCTCGTCTTCAAGCGCGTCGGTGATCCGGACCGCGTACACCTCGCCCATGGACGCGCGCACCTCGTCCGGCGTCAGCCAATCGACGGCGGTCGACTCCTCCGAGAGCTGCTCTTGCCCACCTTCGGGCCGGCACCGGAAGACCAGGGCGACGATGCCTCGGGTCATGTTCTTGTAGACACCGGTGAGCCGCTCGACCCTAACCCTGATGCCGGTCTCCTCGAAGATCTCCCGGCAGACGCCCTCCTCGACGGTCTCACCGAGTTCGAGCACGCCGCCCGGCGGCTCCCATGTCCCGTTGTCGGCGCGCTGGATGGCGAGGATTCGGCCGTCCTCGCGGACGACAACGCCAGCCACAGACACGGAGTGGAGCGGCGTTGACGCTTGAACTGCGGGGCTGCTACTCATGTACAGGAGAATAGGAGCACCCTAAGGACTATGGCGAGCGGCGAAGCGGCCTCGACGGCCAAGGCGAAGTATTTGCAGATCGCGGATGACCTTGCCGCGCAGATCCGTTCGGGAGTCCTGGCTCCGGGGGCAGCCGTCCCCAGCGAATCCGAGCTGATGGAGCGCTACGGCGTGGCGTCCGGCACCGTTCGGAAGGCCGTCGCCGAGCTGCGGACGACCCAGCTCATCGAGACCCACCACGGGCGAGGGTCCTTCGTCCGCTCTCGGCCGCCGGTGCAGCGCAAGTCGTCCGACCGCTTCCGCCGGGCTCACCGCCTGGCCGGCAAGGCCGCCTACCTGGCTGAGGCCGAGCAGTCCGGCGGCACCCCGTCGGTGAATGTCCTCTTCGTGGGTCCGGTGGAGGCTCCGGAGGAGATCGCGGAGCGCCTGGAGGTTCCGGCCGGCACGAAGGTGCTCGCCCGAAAGCGGCGCTACTTCCGCGACGGCACGCCCACCGAGGAAGCCACCTCCTACCTGCCGTGGGACGTGGTGAAGGACATCCCGGAGATGTTCGCCGAGAACCCTGGGGGCGGTGGGATCTATGCCCGCCTGGAGGAGCACGGGCATGCCCTCGCCGAGTTCACCGAGACGGTCCGGGCCCGGCTCGCCACCAAGGCGGAGACTTCCGCGCTGGCGCTGAGCCCCGGCTCGCCGGTCATTCATCTGGTGCGGAACGCCACGACGGCGGTCGGCCGCGTGGTTGAGGTCTGTGACACCGTGATGGCGGCTGACCAGTTCGTTCTTGACTACAGGTTCGCCGCGCGCGACTGACGGACGATCAACTTCCGCAACCCGCCGCAGGATTCTTCCCGCGGCGGGTTGACTCATGTACAGGAGTCATGCACTCTTCTATTCATCAACTCATGTACATGAGTGCATGAGGTCACCTCTTCTAGAGGAGAGTTGCCGCATGGCTACGTTCAAGATCGACACCTCGACGGCCGTGGTCTTCGTGGTCGTCCCGCCGGCGCCGAAGGTCGTCAACAAGCAGACCGGCGAGATCGCGATCGACCGGGAGACTGGTGCCCGGATGCTGACGGTCGGCCTGACCATCGCGGACGACGGTGAGGCGAACCTCTACACCGTGGCGGTGCCGGAGACCGGGATCAGCGAGGGTCTGTCGGTGGGCACGATGGTCGCGGTGACCGGCCTCAAGGCGCGGGACTGGGAGAATGAGTTCAACGGTCAGAAGCGGCACGGCATCTCCTTCCGCGCGACGGCGATCACCTCGCTCGTCCCGGCGCCGGCCCGGGGCTGATCACGATGGCCGAGCTGCTGACGCTCGCCGAGCTGGGCGTGCCCGCGGCGGCCCTCGCCGGGGGAGCGGCGTACGCCAGGGTCAAGGCGCCGGCCGTGTTCTGGTCGGCGGTGGGTCTGCCGGTGGCGGCGGTGCGGTTCTCCGCCACCTACGGCAGCACGATGGACGCCTGCGGGCTGACGGTGGAGCCGTCCCGGCTGCGGGTCCTGCTGATGCGGGCGACCACCCGCCGGGAGATCCGGCCGGTCCCGCCCCGAATCCTGATGGTCCGGCCGACCTCGACCGGCCTGCGGGTGCGGCTTCGGCTCGCCCCGGGTCAGGAACCGGCGGACGTGCAGGCGTCGGCCGAACGCCTCCGTCACGCCTGGGGCGTGCACTCCGTCCACGTGGCGGTCCTCAAACCGGGTGTGGTGGAGCTGCGGATGACCGGCTTCGACGTACTCCGCACCGTGCGGATGCCGCGCCGGGTGCCGGCCGGTGACCTGGTGGTGCCGGTGGCACTGCGGGAGGACGGTACGGCGTTCGTCCGGGACTACCGGGCCGTGCCGCACGGCCTGAACCTCGGCGCCACCTTGTCCGGCAAGTCGGTCTACATGCGGAACCTGATCGCCGGTCTCGCCCGGCGGCCGGTCGCGCTGGTGGGCATCGACTGCAAGCGCGGCGTCGAACAGGCCCCGTTCGCCCCGCGGCTCTCCGCACTGGCCACCGACCCGGAGCAGGCGTCCGCGCTGCTGGACGCGCTGGTCTACGAGATGGAAGACCGCTACGAGCTGATCCGCCGCCACCAGGGCATCCCTGGGTCGGTGCCGGCCGAGGACATCACCTCGGACATCTGGGGTCTGCCCGCCAAGCTGCGGCCGGTGCCGCTGGTCTTGCTCGTGGACGAGGTCGCCGAGCTGTTCCTCGTCGCCACCCGCCGGGAGGAAGAGCGGCGCGACCACATGGTCACCCAGCTGATCCGCCTCGCCCAGATCGGCCGCGCGGCCGGCATGTTCCTGGAGGTCTGCGGGCAGCGCTTCGGCTCCGAGCTCGGCAAGGGCGCCACCATGCTCCGCGCTCAGCTCACCGGCCGGGTCGTCCACCGGGTCAACGACCGACAGACCGCCGACATGGGACTCGGCGACATCTCACCCGATGCTGTCCTCGCCTCGACGCAGATCGCCCCCGAGACCCCGGGCCTGGCCATGGCCGGCGACACCTCCGGCGGCTGGTCCCGCATCCGCACCCCCGACCTGTCCCTCGCCGACGCCGCCCGAATCTGCCGGGAGCACGCCCACCTGGTGCCCGACGTGCCCGCGCTTGCAGCCTTCCGCCCGGCTGTTTCGCTGGCCGTGGTGATTCCGCCGAAGCCGTCGGCTCCGCCCCGGCTCGTCCCGAAGCCGGTCACCGAGTAACACCTCCTCGTCCATTGGTCGGCGCGACCGCCTCGCGCCAGGTCCCTACCCCTGCCATGCCCGACGCCGGAAGGAACCCCGGTCATGCCCGCCAGGAAGACCAGCACCAAGCAGGCCCCGCCCGCGTGCACCGGTTGCGCCGGTGAGGGCTGGGTGCGTGAGACCCACACCGTCGGCCGGGGCAAGAAGTCCCGCCCCGCCGGCGAGGTCGAGGTCCTGTGCCCCACCTGCCTCGGCTCCGGCACCGCCGCCCAGTAGCCCTCTCCCGGAAGGAGGAACCCCGATGCGACTGCCCCGCCCGGACGCCGTGCTCGTGCAAGCCGCCATCGCCGGCGCCCTGTCCTTCGCCCACCTCCACGACCTCGCCGAAGCCGCCGGCCAGCAGGGCTGGAAGGCCTGGGCCTACCCCGTGTCCGTCGACCTGCTCCTCGTCGCCGCCTGGCACCGCATGCGCACCCTGCGGGCCAACGGCGCCCCGGCCCCGGCCGCCTGGACCTGGTTCGCCATCGCCCTCACCGCCTCGCTCGGCGCGAACGTCGCCACCGCCGGACTCCTCGATCTCGCCCACGTCCCCGCCTGGCTGCGAATTCTCGTCGCCGGGTGGCCCGCCCTCGCGTTCTTCGGCGGCACCCTTCTCGCCCATGCCACCACGCCCGCCCCCGCGGTCGCGCCGGAGGTCGACGCCGATCCCGAACTCCCGCTCTATGAGCCCGAACCGGAAGCGGTTACCGCACCCGAGCCGCTGCCCGCGCTCCCACCCACCCCGGCATCCGAGCCCCGGCCCGCTCCGCCGCTGGCCGTGCCGGCCGCCCTGGTCGACCACGCCCGGAAGGTCGCCGACGACCACCGCGCCCGGACCGGCGAGCCGATCGACACCGACACCCTCCGGGCCCGGCTCGGTGTCCCGCCGCACTTCGCGGACGCCATCGCCGCCCAACTCGCCTGACAGGAGGCCCCATCCATGCCCCGCCCGATCCGCCCGCGCAACGTGATCCGCATCGGCCCGGTGCAGGTCGCCACCTACTACGACGGCCGCGGCCGGGAGCGGCACGCCGCCGCCTGCACCGCCCCGCGCTGCGGCTTCTCGGCCGACTACGACTCCCGCGCCGCCGCCGAGATCGCCGCCCGCACCCACCGCTGCACCGTCCGCTGACAGGAGAAACCTGCCATGAACGTCACCCTGCCCCTGGTCGTCGTCCTCGGCGCCATCGTCTGGACCGCCGTCAAGCTCCTCGGCATCCGCATGTGGGTCGCCGCCCTGATCGCCCTCTTCGGCTTCTACGTCGCCGGGACCTTCCTCGCCCCGGCCATCGACCAGACCACCCGCTCCGGCGTCACCGCCGTCACCGGCAAGTAGCCGAAGGCACAACCGCCATGACGACCCCGCTCCTGCTGCCCGCCTCGCTCGCCCTCACCCCGGAGGGCGCCGCCCTCGTCGCCGAGATCGAGACCTACCTCGCCACCCTGCCCGTGCCTGCGCGGCCGGCCGTGCCGTACGTCTGCCCGCTCGGCTCCACCGTCCGCCCCTGGAACGCCGGATACCCGACACCCGCCCCGACGCTCCTCGACCGGTTCACCCGCCGCCCGGCCCGCCCGGTGTCGGTGACCGTGGCCGACCACCTGCAGCTCACCTCCCGCTACATGGCCGCCTTCGGGTGGACGCAAGGTCGCCTGTGGGACTCCGCCGGCCGGGTCTGCCTCCTCGGCGCCCAAGCCGCCGTCCTCGCCCACGGCTACGGCACCCCGACCACCGTGCTCCGCGCCCGGGTGCAGGTGATGGAAGTCCTGCACGCCACCGGCCGACCGCACGCCTCCCCGGACCGCTACAACGACGCGCCCGGCACCCGCCAGGCCGACGTGCACCACCTGCTTGACCGGGCGTCCGCCCGCGCACTGTCCCTCGGTATCTGACCGGGCCTCGGGGCGGCAAAGCCGCCAAGCATCCCGCCCCGCGGTTCCGCACCCCTTCGAGAGGAACTGCCCCGATGGACCTCGCCCCGATCCTCGCCGCCGCTGTTCCGCTGGTCGGCTGGACCACCCACGGCACCTGGCTCGCCCGGCGCCTGGCCACCGCCCGCCGCGACCCGCTCACCGGTCTGCTCACCCGCGAGGGCTTCACCACCCGCGCCGAACGCCTCATCCGCACCCACCCCGACCGGGCCACGGTGCTCCTGGTCGACCTGGACGACTTCAAGAAGGTCAACGACACCCACGGCCACGCCGCCGGAGACGCCGTCCTCATCGCCACCGCTCACCGGCTCACCGCCTGGTGCGGCCCGCACGGCCTGGCTGCCCGCCTCGGCGGGGACGAGTTCGCGGCCGTCGCCCTCGACTCCGCCGACCGACTCCCGGCCCTACGCGAGTCGCTTCACCAGCCCGTGCCGTTCGCTGGTGGCCTGCTCCCGGTCGGCGCCTCGGTCGGGGCCTCGCGCCCCGCCGCGCTCCTGCTGACCGAGGCGCTGTCGGCTGCCGATCGCGACATGTACGCCCACAAGCCCGGCGGCCGGACCTCCCGTCGCCGTTAGTGGTCGGACTCGGGCCCTCAAGGGGCCACAGAGGGCCAAGGCTGTTCGCCGACCTCGCAGTGGTAGCACCGGGCGGTAACGCCGTCCTGGTTGTACCACTCGTGCGCCCCGCAGTCCCGCTTCCCCTTGGCTGCGAAACCGCGATCCAGCAGGAACCACGGAAGGTGCCCACGCAAGCGTGTGCGCCACCGATACCTGCTCGCCCGAGTCACGAGCAGGAGGTTAGCGCTACGGGCGCGATCCTCCGAGCGAACTAGGGTCTGTTGCGAAAGTGGATCAAGGTCGCCCGCGTGGCTCACAGACCACGAATGGCTTCGGCCAGGTCAGGGCCGTAGGAGGCCCAGCAGA
>NZ_JBFAXX010000136.1:0-6685 GCF_040680995.1 Kitasatospora sp. NPDC051914 | reverse complement strand
CCGGTGGCCGTCTTACGTTCTCAGGCGACACCCGCTACCGGGACGAAACCCCCGGAACGGGTGGAACCCGTACACCACTTCCCTGGACGCAACCTCGAGGGAGTTGGCCGAGCGGTGCCGCGCGCACGAGCTGGAGATGGAGACCGCGGTCCTCCCGGAGGACCTGGACCTGCTGAACGAGGCGCTGGACGAGTGGGAGCGCGTCGTCGACGCCGCCGACGAACACGAGCGCGCCGCGCGGCTCAACCGCATGATGGCGGACGCCGCCCGTACCCACGCCTGACGGATCACGCGGCGACGGCTGGCACCTCCACTACCGCGACGACGGCCAGCCGCTCGGTGCGGTGCTGACGGTGATGTTCGCCGTCGGTACGGCGCAGCACCTGGTGGGCCGCGGTATGCACCGGCCGCGGCGCTGTGCGGTGGCCGAATGCACGACGATCTTCGCCGACACGTCTCGCACCGGTCGGCAACGCTACTGCTCGCAGCGGTGCGCCAACCGGGACGCGGTGCGGCGGCACCGCGCACGAATGGCTGAGGACTCCTGACGATCGCGGCTGACCGATGGGCGCCTTCCGCGGCGCGAGACGCGGCGCCGTCGCAGAGGTTGCCGAAGGCCTGGGCGGGGAGGTCGACTGGGAGCGCACCGTGAAGGTCGGTCTCACGACCGTGGTGCGCCCCGAGTCGACGGCCACAACGAGTGCTGAAGCTTCCGGCGCCCCGTCCGGATGTCAGGGGCTGGAGAGGTCGAAGCTGTTGACGACGACCGCGCCGCCGAGCGCCAGGGTGGCGTAGTTGAAGACCGCGAACCTGTACCCGGGGAAGAACTGCCAGGCGTTGCCCATCGTGAAGCCGGGGCCGAGCCGGGTGAAGGTCACGCCGTCGGTGCTGTAGGAGAACAGCGCCTGGCGGCCCGTGCCCGGGCGGACGTCGGCGTTGACGCGCAGCCAGATCCGACTGCCGGTCACCGGTGCGCTCGCTGCCTCACTGCCGGTGTTCGTGGTGTTCCACGAAGCGTCCATGGCAAGGCCGTTGGTCATCACCAGGCGGGTGGTGCCGTTGTCCCGTTTGAGTCCGATCCAGGCCGACGAGTCGCGCAGCATCGCCAGGCCGGCCCGGTCGCCGTCGCGCATGCCCGAGACGTCGAGCTGGACGGTGGCCGTGGACGACGGTCCGAGGATGCGGTGGGTCAGCGTGTTGCGGGCGGCGTAGAGGTCACCGGTGACGGTCGCCGTCTGCAGGCGCAGGCCGTTGCCCGCGGACCACTTGGTGTTGTCCGGATTGTGGTTCCACTCCCACTCGGGGCCCAGCGTGGTCGCGGTGAAGGTTTCGGTGCCGGTGGGGCCCTTGACCGTGTGCGAGGAGGCCGGGAGGTTCGGGCGGGGGTAGGACGTGCCCCACGCCCCGTTGACGGTCTGCAGGACCGGCCAGCCGTCCGCCGTCCAGGTGATCGGGGCCAGCGCCGGCACCCGTCCGCCGGGGTAGGCGTCGACGAAGGCCATGTAGTACCAGTCGCCGTTCTGCGTCTGCACCAGCCCGCCCTGGTGCGGGACTCCGCCGCCGGCGATCGGGCCGGGGAGGTTCAGCAGGACCTGGTGCATCTCGTACGGCCCGAACGGGCTGTTCGACTTGAGGACGTACTGCCCGTTGGCCGGGTGCGTGACGAAGATGTAGTAGCTGCCGTTGCGCTTGTAGAAGCGCGAGCCCTCGATGGTGCCGACGTTCGACGGCGAGGTGAACACCGGTTGGGCCTTCACCTGGCTCAGGCCGTCCGCGGACAGCTGGGCGACGCTGATCGTCGTGTTGCCGTACGCGACGTACATGGTGTCGTCGTCGACGAGCAGCCCGGCGTCGTAGTAGCAGTTGTTGATCTGCGACCGCTTCTGCCAGGTGCCGTCGACCGCCGTCGCCGTGTACACGTAGGTCCGGTTGTACTCGACGCAGCCGATCCAGTAGAAGTTCCGGTTGCTCGGGCGGTAGTTGAGGGCTGAGGCGAAGACGCCCTTCACGTAGGCCTGACCGCCGCTCAGGTCGTACTTGGCGGAGCCGAAGTCGAGGCTGGGCACCGAGTGGCCGGCGAACTCCCAGTTCACCAGGTCGTAGGAGCGGAGCACCGGCGCTCCGGGCGAGTAGTGCATCGTCGAGGCCGAGTAGTAGTAGGTGTCACCCACCCGGATGATGTCGGCGTCCGCCAGGTCCTCCCAGAGGACCGGGTTCGAGAAGGATCCCTGGGAGGTGTCAATAACCGGAACGAGCTGCCACTGCTGGTTGGCACCGCCCCAGTCGCTGTACTGCACCACCTTGCCGCCGTCCGCCGTGGAGGCACCCTGGACCTCGACCGCCTTCCCGCTGTACCGGTTGAGCAGCCGGACGTACCCGTCCGCCGAATCCGCCAGCCGGAACTGCTGGTTGGTGCCGTTGAGGTCCGTCCACTGCACGATCGGCGTGCCGTCGGCGGTCGACCGCTGGTAGTCGTCCAGCACCTTCCCCGAGTGCCGGTTCTGCAGCCGGTAGTAGCCGCCTCCGGAGTCCAGGAACCGCCACTGCTGGTTGTCCGCACCCGACCGCGACCACTGCACCACCGAAGAGCCGTCGGCAGTACTGAAGTCGTAGTCGTCCAGCACCTTGCCGCTGCCGCGGTTCACCACCACGTACCACGTGCCGGTGTCGACCGTGGCCGCCACCGCCGGCGACGGCGCCACCGCGGCCAGCAGGCCGGCAAGCAGAACCGTCACCAGTGCGGCCACCGAGAGCGCCCCGTGCCGCCGCCTGCCCCGTCCAGCCTTCATCGCAGCCCTCTCCGGTGGTTGTTAGCGCTCACAATTTGTGGAGCAGTCAGGCCGCCTCCCCGGCAGAGGCCTCGGCCAGCAGTGCAGCTGGAGTGAACACCCGTGGCTGCGCACCGTCAAGACATCGCGCGCGGCCCGGGCCGGACCGCCTGAGGTCGGCCGGTTTTCGCCGGTGAGCTGTTTGCCGGCCGCGATGAGACACTCGCCCATGTAGGCGATGTGGTCGCCCGAGACAGGGCCATACTCGAACCGTTGATGTCCACGGTGCCGACTGGAGTTCGCCGGCGTCGACCGGGCCGAGCCGGCCACCCGTCCCCGCGCTCAAGGGCCGGTCGCTGCGCCCCGTACGGGTCGCAGTCGTCGCGGCGCATGACGGATCGGGTGTGGACCGAGCTGCGGTCTAGGGTCGGCGAGGCGTCACCCACCGCGCCGGTGGTGGCGTAGTCGAGGATCGCGGCGATCACGGGGGCGACGGCGTCCGGGGCGGAGCGGCCTGGGATTGCGCGCACGACGACCAGAGCGATCTGGGGGCTGGCTGTGGGTTTGGTGTACGGGACAGCCCCAGGCCGCCGGATCGGGGTCCGGTGACCTGGGGCCGAGACGGATCAGTGGCCTCGTCTGCGGGGGACGGTTCCCGAGCCTTGGCAGGTGCGGCAGGGCCGCACGGCTGCGGAGACTGTGCCGTCCCTCTCGACGCCGGTCAGCACCTCCCGGGCGATAGGAGGCAGGCTCTCCAGACGGCGGGCTGCATCAGCGCTGATCATGCCGGGAGTATGACCGCCAGCCCTGACAACCGCGTATCCGGGACCCCGGCCCCCTGCCAAGCCTGCGGCTGGCATAGGGATCTGCGTCGAGATGTCACCGGACGGCATCTCCTGGTGTCACCATACGTCCGCAACCCGGTGACACCCACCGATCCCCCAGTGACAACAAACTGCAGATTCGCAGCGGGCCGCGGCGCAGGTGCCCGCGGGCGAGGCGGGGGCGTTGGCGCCGGAGCGGCGGGCCCGCTGAAGGAGATCGACCCGTTCTGGTGCCCGACCTGGCCGATCACCTGGCAGCGCACCTACGCCACCGCGCGGCAGTGGTGGCTGGAGTCCGACGGCCGCGTCGACTGGGCAGGACTGCCGGAGGAGACGGTGTTCGAGGGCGAGCAGCTCGGCCGCTGGGTCGTGGCGCAGCGGGCCGGCTGGCCCGGCCTGGAGCAGGACCAGCAGGACCTGCTGACCGCGATCGGCATCGAGGAAGGCCCCGAGCTGGTCGCCGCGAAGGCCGCGGCCGAGGCGAAGCCGAAGGTGTCCCGCGCGGACCGCTTCACCCAGGGCCTGGCCGCCCTCGCCTCGTTCGCCCGCCGGGAAGGCCACGTCCGCGTCCCGCGCCCCCACAAGGAGCCCCTGCAGGTCACGATGGCCGGCCCCGGCGGGGAGGAGAGCACCGAGATCGTCCACGCCGGCCTGGGTGCATGGTTGAACAACCAGAAGGCACGGCGCGCCAAGCTGTCGCCGGGGCAGCTGGCGCAGCTCGCCGAGCACGGCGTGGAGTGGGCATAGCGGGTCGTCCCCGGACCGGGTTGTGTTGGGCTCTGCCAGAACAACGGACGGAGCTCGGGGCGGTGCGGTGGACCGTTGTCTCCGGGAAGTCCGGACTGTCTACCGCGTGGGTGTGAGGGCGGGCCTGCGGACCTGCGTCGGCGAGCGGGCGGAGGTCGCCGTCCTGGACAACGGTGTTCCCGGCGATGGTCACCTCAATGAGGGATGGGTGGCCTGCCAATGGGGTGAGGGAGTCCAGTGAGCCGCAGTTCTCCAAGACCAGCCGCTCCAGTCGTGGCAGTCGAGCGGTGAAATCCACGGACGAGGTTTTTGCGCCGACTAGGGAGCGTATTTGGTCGTGATCGAGGGTGGTCCTGGTCAGGTTCTTGATCCAGATCATCGAGGCACGAAGGTGGAGGCCGGCGAGGTAGCTCTCGGGTGTCTTGTCGAACCGGGTGGCGATGCCCCGCCAGGCCTTCAGCCTATTGATCAGGCGCTCGACGGTGTTGCGCTCCTTGTAGAGCTCGGCGTCGTGGCCGACGGGCCGGCCGCCTCTGCTGCCCTTCTTCTTCCGGTGGGCGGCCTGGTCCCGCTTCTCCGGGATGACGGCCTTGATGCCGCGTTTGCGCAGGTGGGCGCGGTTGCCGCGGGAGGAGTAGGCCTAATAGGCACCGAGGTCGGTGGTGCCGGCCTCGGCAGGGGCCGGGCGAGACGTCTGTTCTGTAAGCCGCGCCTGGAGTGCTTCGACAAGAGGGATGCGTGCGCGGCCCCTGCCGGTGCGATTGCGGCCGCCGTAACGTGCCGTGGTTCGAGCCGTTCCCAGGACCACCTCCCGATCAGCCGGAGCCGTGGAGCTCTTCACGAGAGCGAGGACCCTGGGCATCGCTGGGGCCACGGACGGCTGATGGGGTGGTGCGCCGAGAGCGCTTCTATTAGGTCGCCGGGTGGTCCCTGCCGCGGCTCGACGCCGACGGACGGCAACGGCCGAAAAGGAGCACATGTTGGACGTGACCTGCGGAATCGACTGGGCCGAGGACCACCACGACGTCGCGGTGGTCGACGCCGAGGCCCGCCTGCTCGGCAAGCTCCGGATCGGCGACGACGCGGCGGGCTTCCAGGACCTGCTGCGGCTGCTGGCCGAGCACGGCGACAGCCCAGAGACTCCGATCCCGATCGCGATCGAGACCTCCCGCGGTCTGCTGGTCGCCTGCCTGCGCGCCTCCGGCCGGCGGGTCTACGCGATCAACCCGATGGCGGTCGCCCGCTACCGCGACCGGCACGCCGCGTCCCGCAAGAAGTCCGACCACCAGGACGCCGTCGTCCTGGCGAACATCCTGCGAACCGACGCCGGACTACACCGCCCGCTGCCCGACGACTCCGACCTGGTCAGGGCGATCGCCGTCCTGGCCCGCGCCCAGCAGGACGCGGTCTGGGACCGCACTCGCGCCCACAACCGGCTCCGCTCCCACCTGCGCGAGTACTACCCGGCGATCCTCGAGGCCTTCGCCGACAAGCGAGAGCGGCTGCTGGCCCGAGAGGCCCGCACGATCCTGGCCATCGCCCCCACGCCCGGCGAGGCCTCCGCTCTCAGCCGCGGCCGGCTCAGGGCCGCCGTCATGCGGGCGGGCCGCCAGCGGCGGATCGACGCCGAGACCGACCCGCTCCTGGAGGTGTTCCGCCGCAGCAGGCTCCACCAACCGGCCCTGATCGAGGCCGCGATGGGACGCCAGACCCTCGCACTGCTCGCCCAGCTCGATGCGGCCTGCCGGGCCTGCGACGACCTGGCCCAGGCCACCGAGGAACTCTTCCTGCAACACCCCGACGCGGAGATCATCACCAGTTTCCCCGGCCTGGCCGCGCTCACCGGCGCCCGGATCCTCGCCGAAATCGGCGACGACCGCACCCGCTTCGACACCGCCCGCGATCTGAAGGCCTACGCCGGAAGCGCCCCGGTCACCCGCGAATCCGGCCGCAGCCGCCGCGTCAGCCACCGCCGGATCAAGAACAGCCGACTCGCCGCGACCGGCCGGCACTGGGCATTCGCCGCCCTGACAGCCTCACCTGGCGCCCACGCCCACTACAACCGCCGACGCGAGACCGGCGACCGCTACTACGCGGCCCTCCGCCACCTGTTCAACCGCATGATCGGCCAGCTCCACCACTGCCTGACCACCCGCCAGAAGTACGACGAAGCCATCGCCTTCACCCCACCACCCAAGCCCCAACTCGCCACCGTCGCTTGACCCGATAGCTGCATGGGGTGTCTTGTCCCCCGGCGACCGCGTCGGGCCGGGTGCGGGGACGGCCGACCGGCCCGCGAACCCGGACCTTCGCCAGCACCGGGATGAACTGCGGGCTGTCGGCGGC
>NZ_JBFAXX010000135.1:0-6766 GCF_040680995.1 Kitasatospora sp. NPDC051914 | reverse complement strand
AAAGCCCCGCTGGCCTGGACTTCCGTCCAGTCAGCGGGGCTCCGACATTCCTGTCGGGACGACAGGATTTGAACCTGCGACCCCTTGACCCCCAGTCAAGTGCGCTACCAAGCTGCGCCACGTCCCGTGGTCTTGCTGCCTCGACTCTCCGACCTTGATCGGTGATCTTCGGCTTCTTGACCTTGCCCCCGGTCTCCCGGCGACGTGGAAAACAATACAGCACGTGGAGGGGTGCTCGCTGCCAGGTTTCGGGTGGCGTGGCCGGGGGGTGTCGGGGCTGGTCAGGGGGTGGGCCGGCGGGAGTCGTAGCGGAGGAAGGCGGGGCGGCGGGCGGCCAGGAGGAGGACTGCGGCGACGCAGGCCAGTCCGCCGGTGACCACGGAGACGGTGACGGAGGAGGTGAGGGCGGCGACGGTGCCGGATTCGAAGTCGCCGAGGCGGGGGCCGCCGGCGACCACGACGATGAAGATGCCCTGGAGGCGGCCCCGCATGTCGTCGGGGGCGGCCACCTGCATGATCGTGTTGCGGAAGATCATGCTGATGGTGTCGGCGCAGCCGGCCGCCGCCAGCAGCGCCAGCCCGAGCCACAGATCGCGGACGACCCCGAAGGCCGCGATGGCGAGCCCCCATGCGGCCACGGCGGCGAGAACGGCCGCACCGTGCCGGTGCACCCGCCCGATCCACCCGGAGAACAGCGCCCCCGCCAGTGCCCCCACGGCCGGTGCGGCGACGAGCAGGCCGACCGTCCCGGCGCCGCCGCCGTAGAAGCCGACGGCGATGGCGGGGAAGAGCGCCCGCGGCAGGCCGAAGATCATGGCAGCGAGGTCAGCGAGGAAGCTGGTGCGCAGGTTGGGCCGGGTGGCGAGAAACCGCAGCCCGTCGAGCACGGACGCCCGCCCCTTCCGTTCGGCACCGTCGCCGCCCTCGCTCTGCGGCTTCATCGAGGGCAGCCGCCACATCGCGTAGAGCGTGGCACTGAAGGCCACCGCGTCGACGAGGTAGGCGGCCTGGGCCCCGTACGCGCCGATGAGGACGCCGCCGAGCATGGGGCCGACGGTCATGCCGAGGTTCATGCTGACGGTGTTGAGGGCGTTGGCTGCGGGCAGCTGTTCGCGCGGGACAAGCCGCGGGATCATCGACGACCGGGCCGGTGAGGAGAGGGCGAAGAAGGCTGCTTGGAGCGCGACGGCCGCGTAGAGCAGGGCGACGGCGTGCAGGCCGAGCAGGGCCTGGGCGGCGAGCAGGACGGAGACGGCGGCGAGGCCGGCGGAGCCGATCAGTCCGAGTCGGCGGCGGTCGACGGTGTCGGCGATGGCGCCGCCCCACAGGCCGAAGGTGACCAGCGGGACGAGCGAGAAGAGGCCGACCAGGCCGGTGGCGAAGTTGGAGCGGGTGACGTCGTAAACCTGCACGGCGACGGCCACGGCGGTCATCTGCTGGCCCACGGAGGAGACGGTCTGGCCGAACCAGACCCGCCGGTAATCAGGGTGGTCGCGCAGCGGTCCGATGTCGGCGAGGGCCCCGCGGGCGAGCCGCCGCAGCCGACTCGGGCCCGCGCCACCTCCCGCCGGCGGAACAGCATCAGCAGAAACGGCAGGGGCGGGCGGCTGATCGGTCGACATGGTCAACCATGTTCGGCCACGACGTTTTGGCCCCTTCTCCCGGGGCTGCCGCTACGGTGGCCCGCGTGCTGTCCTCGGATCGCGAAATTGTCAGCCCCGTCGACCTCTGCCTGCCGGACGGCAGGGTCGACCCGGCGGCCGTCGGCTGGTCACGCCGCCCGCTGCACCGCGCCAATCTGCGCGGCTGGGGCCGCACCAAGCGCTGGGAGTACTGGTGCGTCACCGGCCGCACCCACCTGGTGGCGCTGACGGTGAGCGATCTGGACCTCCTGGCGTTGCACGCCGTCCACGTCCTCCGCTGGGACGAGGACGGCCGCCGGCCCTGGGAGCTGGAGCGCACCGCCCTCGTGCCCTTCGGCCGCGGCGTCCGCCTCCCGGAGCGGATCGCCGGCGCCCGGGAGGACGGCTCCGACGACGTGGTGGCCGGACCCGAACGGCCGACGGAGGGCCGGAGCCGGACCCCGGGCCGGTTCCCGATCCCGGGCCCGGTCCCGGTCCGGGTCCGGGTAGAGATCCTCGGTGAGGTGGGCGGCACCCGGCTGCGGGCCCGCTGCGCCACGCGGGACGGGCTTCCCGGTGGAGGTCGACGTGTTCGCGGCGCTGCCGGACGGCCACGAGACGCTGGGCGTGGTGGTGCCCTGGAGCGAGCGGCGTTTCCAGTACACGTCCAAGCACACCGCCCGCCCGGCCACCGGCACGCTGCGGATCGGCGACGAGGTGCTGGCCTTCGGGGCGGCGAATGCGGCGAACAGGACGAACGCGGCGGGCGAGGGGAACGACGCCTGGGCGGTGCTGGACCACGGCCGGGGCCGCTGGCCGCGCTCGGTGCACTGGAACTGGGGCGCCGCCTCGGGCCGTACCGACGGCTGCGCGCTGGGACTGCAGTTCGGCGGCCGCTGGACGGTCGGCACCGGCACCACCGAGAACGCGCTCTGTGTGGACGGCCGCCTCTCCCGGATCGGCGAGGAGCTCACCTGGTCGTACGACCTCGCCGAGCCGCTCGCGCCGTGGACGGTCCGCACCCCGGGCTCGGACCGGGTCGACCTGGTCTTCACCCCGTTCCACGACCGCCGGGTCCGCACCGAGGCGGGCGTGCTCGCCAACCGCACCGACCAGTGCTTCGGGCACTACAGCGGCCGGGTGCGCACCGACGACGGCCGCCGGATCGCGGTGGACGGCCTGCTCGGCTGGGCGGAGGACGTCCGGATGCGCTGGTGAACCACCGCCGCAGCGCGAAGCACGCACCGCGACGAAGCACGCACCGCGGCGCAGCACCCCGGAGCCCCCGACGGCGCCAGCCCTCAGAAGCCGTGCGGTTCGGCCGTCACCACGTGCCGCTCCCCCGCCTCGACGGCGACGGGCAGCCGGTTCCCGGGTGGCGGGAACGGGCAGATGAAGTGGTCGGCGAAGGCGCACGGCGGCAGGTGGGCCCGGTTGAGGTCGAGCACCGTCCTGCCCTCGGCGTCCGGCGCGGGCAGTGTGACGAAGCGGAAGCGGTACGTCTCGTGCCCGCTGGTGGCGTCGGCGATCACCCCGCTCAGCCGGTTGCCGGCCCGGCTGACCGTGAGGGCGTACTGCTCCCCGCACAGCGTGAACGCGATCTGCCCGGTGACGGCGAGCGGCCGCTCCCGCCCGTCCGCGTTGGGGACGGTGAGCGCCCGCTCGCCGCTCTCGAACGGCGTGAACACGGCCGGCACGGCCCAGTCCGGTGCGTACGGGTAGACATCGATGCCGACGAAGGCAGTGCGGGCGGGGGCGGCCGGGTCGAAGACCCGAAGGGCGAGTTCGCCCTCCCGCTCGATCGGGACGAGCCGCAGCCCGCCGAGGGTGGCCCGCTCCGGGGCCGGGTCGGTGTCGGGCCGCAGTGCCACCTCCCCGTCCAGGGCGCCGGCCGTGTCCCCGGATTCGAGCCGGATGCCGTACTCGGTCTTGGCGTTGAGCCGGATCAGCCCGTCGGTGGCCCACCACTCCCCGGGCAGTCCGGGGATCTGCTCCGGCTCCGGGCCGAGCCAGTACGTGCCGGTGAGGGCGAGTGGCCCGTGCGGGGCGCTGACGGCGGCGGCGCGGGCCTCGGTCCAGCGCTGCCAGGATTCCGCGGCGGTCTCTGCGGCGGTCATCGGCGGTCCTTCCTGAGCGGTGCCTGAGCGGTGGCGGAACGGATCTGCAATGGCTCACGGGCGGGCTGCGCCCACCGGGTCAGCGCGCGGTGAGCGGCCGGAACAGGCCCTCCTGGACGACGGACACCACGAGCCGGCCGCTGCGGTCGAAGATCTCGCCGCGGGCGAGCCCGCGGGCGCCGTGCGCGATCGGCGACTCCTGCTGGTAGAGCAGCCAGTCGTCGGCGCGGAACGGCTGGTGGAACCACATCGCGTGGTCCAGCGAGGCCATGTCGAAGTTCCGCTCGCCCCACAGCGGTTCGACGGGGGCGCGGACGGCGTCGAGCAGTGTCATGTCGCTGGCGTAGGTGAGGGCGCAGACGTGGATCAGCGGGTCGTCGGGCAGCGCGCCGTTGGTGCGGAGCCAGACGCCGCTGCGCGCCTGGACGTCGGCGAGCTCCTCCTTCTTCCAGCGCAGCCGGTCGACGTAGCGGATGTCGAACGGCTGGCGGCGGCTGATGAAGGGCGGCAGCTCGCCGAGCCGGGAGCCGACCTCGTCCAGGGCGCTGGGGAGTTCCTCGGGGGCGGGCACGTCCGGCATGGCGGTCTGGTGCTCGATGCCGCCCTGCTCGGGGCGGTGGAAGTCGGCGGTCAGCGCGAAGATCGACCGGCCCTGCTGGATGGCGAGGACGCGGCGGGTGGTGAAGGAGCGGCCGTCGCGGATGCGGTCGACCTGGTAGACGATCGGCACGCCGGGCACGCCGGGGCGGAGGAAGTACGCGTGGAGGGAGTGCACCGGCCGGTCGCCGTCGACGGTCCGCCCCGCGGCGACCAGGGCCTGTCCGGCCACCTGCCCGCCGAAGGTCCGCTGGAGGGCCTCCTCCGGGCTGCGTCCCCGGAAGATGTTGAGCTCGATCTGTTCCAGGTCGAGCAGGTCGACGAGCTGGTCGACGGGCGTACCCATGGTTGTGTGTCCTCTCCCGGCCGCCGGACGCCGGCCCCGGGATCTCCGGTCCGGCGCCGCCCCGGCGCCCTACGTCTACCGAGAAGTCTCCTCCGTTCCGGGGAATTCCCGCTGCCCGGGGCGCCGGCCGCCGCGCGCGCCCCGTGATCCGTGAAGCGCCCCGATCCGTGAAGCGACCCGATCCGTGGAGCGACCCGCCGGGCCGGACACGGCGTGCCGGCCCGGGAGCGGGCCCCGTCAGTCCAGACCGGACTGCCGGACGGTGATGTTCAGCCGCCCGACCAGGCCGAGCGCCGGGTCGGCGGTGCCGGGCAGGGTGCGCACCACGCCGTGGTAGGCGAAGCGGGCGGGGCCGCCGAAGACGAACAGGTCGCCGCTGCGCAGTTCCACGTCCGTCCAGGGCCGGGTGCGGGTCTCGGTGTTGCCGAGCCGGAAGATGCAGCTGTCGCCGAGCGAGAGGGACACCACGGGTGCGTCGATGCGCTCGTCCCTGTCCTTGTGCAGGCCCATCTTCGCGCCGTGCGGGTAGTGGTTGACGACGCCGATGTCGGGCTCGTACCCGGCGGCGCCGGCGATCTCCGCCAGCCCGTCGGGTCCGTACGCGGCGGTCAGCGCGCGCCGGGCCAGCTCGCCGAGTTCGGGCGGGAAGGGCTTCACGGGTTCGCCGTCGCCGTCGACGACCGTGCGGGCGTAGCCGTACGGGTACCAGTGCCAGCCGAGGCTGACGGTGCGGACGGACATCAGGCCGCCGGTGGGCATCCGGACGGTGTGCATGCCGGCGGGCGGGCGGGCCCAGGCGCGGCAGGCCTCGACGAGTTCGCGCTGCTCGGCGGTGTCCAGCCAGTCGGGGAGGTGGACGGCGCCGGGGGCCGGTTCGGCGGGCTCACGCGGGAAGAACGGGAGGGGGTCGCCGGTCATGGGTCCATCCTCCCAGCTGCGGTCGGCCGTCCGGGCGGACGCCGGGAAGCGGGGCCGGCCGGAAGGGTCCGGACCCGCCGTACGGCCGGCGGGACCGACGTGCGGCGGCCGGGTGCGCGGCCCACGCTGGACGGGGAGCCGACCCCGCCCCGCCCCGCCGCGGCGCGCCCGTTCGCGCCGCTCCGCGCCCGAAGGAGCCGGCATGAGCAGGCTGGACTTCGCCGTCGTCGACCTTCCCGAGTCGTCCCTGCACAAGACGGCGGTGGTGGTCGTCGGCGCGCACGCGACGATGCTGGTGGACACCGGGTTCACCCGTTCGGACGGGCGTCGGCTGGCACAGCTCCTGCGGGGGGTCGACCGGCCGCTCACCACGGTGGTGATCAGTCACGGCGACCCGGACTTCTACTTCGGCACCGAGGAGGTGCACAACGCCTTCCCGGACGCGAAGTTCCTGGCCCATCCGCTGGTGATCGAGCACATCGCGGAGACCTACCCGGTCAAGCTGTCGACGTGGGCGCAGCTCGGGAGCGAGCTGCCGACCCGGCCGCCGCGGCTGCAGCCGCTGGACGGGGACGTGATCGAGTTCGAGGGGTACCGGTTCGAGGTGCGCGGCTTCCAACCGAAGCTGCCGGACCGGCACTTCCTGTGGGAGCACCGCACCCGGGTGATGCTCGGCGGTGTGGCGCTCTTCCAGGGGCTGCACGCCTGGACGGCGGACACCCCGGAGCCGGGCCAACGGGCCGCCTGGATCGACCTGTTGGACGCCATGGAGGCGCTGGATCCGCTGATGGTGGTGGCCGGGCACCGGATGCCGGGGGTCACCCCGGACGTCGGGGCGGTCACCTTCACCCGCGACTACCTCAAGGCGTTCGAGCGGGAGGTCGGCAAGGCCGGGGACGCGGCCGAGGCGGAGGAGGCGCTGGTGCGGCTCTACCCGGATGCCGGGCTGAAGCTGGCCGTCCGGCTGGGTACCCAGGTGGCGAAGGGCGAACTGGCCCTGGACTGAGTTCCGGGCCCACGGCCCCGGGGCCGGAGACGCGAACGCCCGTCGGCCGCCCCCCCGCCCGGGGGGGCGGGGGGGGGGCCGCCGGGGGGGGGCGCCCGGGCGGCCGCGGACCCCCCCGGCGGGCCCCGGGGGTGCGGAGGGTGCGGAGGGTGTGCCAGCC
>NZ_JBFAXX010000134.1:0-7059 GCF_040680995.1 Kitasatospora sp. NPDC051914 | reverse complement strand
GTTGCGGTTTTGGTTCGTGTTTTACCCCGGGGTCAATTCCCGAGGGGGGCGGGGGGGGCCACCCCCGGGCTGGGGGCGGGTGGGCCCCCCCCACGCGCCCCTGAGTGGTTTCCCGCGTCCCTGAAGCAGCAACCGCTAGTACGAGCGCGGGAGGCCGAGGGTGTGTTGGGCGACGTAGTTGAGGACCATCTCGCGGCTGACGGGGGCTACCCGGCCGACGCGGGTGACGGTGAGGAGGGCGGCGAGGCCGTACTCCTGGGTGAGGCCGTTGCCGCCGAGGGTCTGGACGGCCTGGTCGACGGCCCGGCAGGCGGCCTCGCCGGCCGCGTACTTGGCCATGTTGGCGGCTTCGCCGGCGGCGAGGTCGTCGCCGGCGTCGTACAGGTGGGCTGCCTTCTGGGTCATCAGCCGGGCGAGTTCGACCTCGATGGCGCACTGGGCCAGCGGGTGGGCGATGCCCTGGTGGGCGCCGATCGGGGTGTCCCAGACGGTGCGGGTGCGGGCGTAGTCGACGGCGGTGTCTAGGGCGCGGCGGGCGGCCCCGATCGAGAACGCCGCGGTCATGATCCGTTCGGGGTTGAGGCCGGCGAAGAGCTGCAGCAGCCCGGCGTCCTCGTCGCCGACCAGGGCGTCGGCGGGCAGCCGGACGTCGTCCAGGAAGACCTGGAACTGCTTCTCGGCGGCGACCAGCTCCATCGGGATGGCCCGGTACTCGAAGCCCGGCGTGTCGCGGGGGACGACGAAGAGCGAGGGCCGCAGCCGTCCGGTGCGGGCGTCCTCGCTGCGGGCGACGAAGAGCACGGCGTCGGCGTGGTCGATGCCGGAGATGAAGACCTTGCGGCCGGTGAGCAGCCAGTCGTCGCCGTCGCGGCGGGCGACGGTGGAGATCCGGTGGGAGTTGGAGCCGGCGTCCGGTTCGGTGATGCCGAAGGCCATCCGGCGGGTGCCGTCGGCCAGGCCGGGCAGCCAGCGGCGGCGCTGCTCCTCGGTGCCGTAGCGGGCGATGACGGTGCCGCAGATGGCGGGCGAGACGACGAGCATCAGCAGCGGGCAGCCGCCCGCGCCGAGCTCTTCGAGGACGATGGCGAGTTCGGTGATGCCGGCTCCCCCGCCGCCGTACTCGGCAGGCAGGTTGACGCCGAGGTAGCCGAGCTTGCCGGCCTCGGCCCACAGTTCGTCGGCGTACTCGCCGGCGCGGGCCTTGGCCTGGAACCAGGCGGGGCCGAAGCGGGCGGCGAGGTCGGCGACGGCCCGGCGCAGGGCCTGCTGCTCGGGGGTCTCGACGAGGGTGCCTGCGGTGGTGCGCGGTGCGGACATGCGGCGTCCTTCCGGGCGGTGGGGGTGGGTGCCGTACGGGGTGTGCGGGGCTCAGGCGGGCTGGACGACGGCGAGGACGGCCCCGGGCTCGACCTGCTGGCCGGGGGCGACGCGGAGTTCGGTGAGCAGCCCGTCGGCGGGGGCGGTGACCTGGTGCTCCATCTTCATGGCCTCCAGCCAGAGCAGCGGCTGTCCGGCGGTGACGGTGTCGCCGGGGGCGGCGGCGGTGCGGACGACGGTGCCGGGCATGGGGGCGAGCAGGGCGCCGGGGTCGGTGCGCTGCGCCGGGTCGGGGAAGCGGTCGAGGGCGGTGAGGGCGGTGGCGCCGTGCGGTCCGTCGATCCAGACGGCGGTGCCGTGGGCGGCGACGCGGAAGGTCTGCCGCAGGGTGCCGGTCTCCAGGAGGACGAGGCCGGGTGCGGATTCGACCAGCCGGGTGCCGGGGTGGCCCTCGGCGTCCAGGCCGGTCCGGCCGATCCGGTAGCGGACCTCCCATTCGCCGCCGTCGGCGGCGCGGTAGCGCTTGACCTGCGGCTGGGAGGGCAGGTTGCGCCAGCCGGAGGGCAGCGCGGTGCGCCGGGCGGCGGCGTCGGCCAGCGCGGCGGCGAGGGCGGCGAGCGGGGTGTCCTTGCCGTCGGGGGCGGTGAGGTCGGCGGCGTGCTCGGTGAGGAAGCCGGTGTGCAGCCGGGCGTCCAGGAAGGCGGGGTGGCGCAGGGCGCGGACGAGCAGTTCGCGGTTGGTGGCGGGGCCGTGGATGCGGGCGCGGGCGAGGGCGTCGGCGAGCCGTCGGGCGGCGGCGGCCCGGGTGGGTGCCCAGGCGACGGCCTTGGCGAGCATGGCGTCGTAGTGGACGGTGACGGTGGAGCCGTCGTCGACGCCGGAGTCCAGGCGCAGCCCGGCGGGGGCCGCGGTGGTGGTGAACTCGGCGTGCGGGTGGGCGAGTTCGAGGCGGTGCAGGGTGCCGGTCTGCGGCTGCCAGTCGCGGGCCGGGTCCTCGGCGTAGAGCCGGGCCTCGATGGCGTGGCCGGTGGTGGCGGGCGGTTCGGCGGGCAGGGCTTCGCCCTCGGCGACGGCGATCTGCAGGGCGACCAGGTCGAGGCCGGTGACGCATTCGGTGACGGGGTGTTCGACCTGGAGGCGGGTGTTCATCTCCAGGAAGGCGAGCCGGCCGTCGGGGGCGAGCAGGAATTCGGCGGTGCCGGCGCCGACGTAGCCGATGGCCCGGGCGGCGTCGACGGCGGCGCGGTGGAGTTCGGTGCGCTGCCGTGCGGTGAGGCCGGGGGCGGGGGCTTCCTCGATCACTTTCTGGTGGCGGCGCTGCAGGGAGCAGTCGCGGTCGCCGACGGCCCACACGGTGCCGTGGGTGTCGGCCATCAGCTGGACCTCGACGTGCCGCCCGGTGGGCAGGTACGGCTCGCAGAAGACCTCGTCGGAGCCGAAGGCGGCGAGGGCCTCGGCGCGGGCGGCGGCCAGGGCGGCGGGCAGTTCGGCGAGGTCTCGGACGATCCGCATGCCGCGTCCGCCGCCGCCGGCCGCGGCCTTGACGAGCAGCGGCAGGTCGGCCTCGGTGGGCTCCTCGCCGACGGTGAGGACGGGCACGCCGGCCCCGGCCATCAGCCGTTTGGCGCCGGTCTTGGAGCCCATGGCGGCGATGGCGGCGGGCGGCGGCCCGATCCAGGTGAGGCCGGCGTCGAGGACGGCCTGCGCGAAGTCGGCGTTCTCGGAGAGGAAGCCGTAGCCGGGGTGGACGGCGTCGGCTCCGGCGGCGCGGGCGGCGGCGATCAGCAGGTCGGCGCGCAGGTAGGTGTCGGCGGGGGCGGCGCCGGGCAGCCGGACGGCGGTGTCGGCCTCCCGGACGTGCGGGGCGCCGGCGTCCGGGTCGGAGTGCACGGCGACGGTGGCGATGCCGAGGTCGCGGCAGGTGCGGAAGATCCGCCGGGCGATCTCGCCGCGGTTGGCGACCAGCAGAGAGGTGATCACTTGGGTCGTTCCTCCACGAGAAGCTACATCCGGAAGACGCCGTAGCCGCGGGCGCCCTCGACGGGGCCGCTGTGCACGGCGGCGAGGCAGAGTCCGAGCACCGTCCTGGTGTCCCGGGGGTCGATGACGCCGTCGTCGTAGAGCCGCCCCGAGAGGAAGGCGGGCAGCGACTCGGCCTCGATCTGCTGCTCGACCATGGCGCGGATCGCCGCGTCGGCGTCCTCGTCGTACGGGGTGCCCTTGGCGGCGGCGGACTGCCGGGCGACGATCGACAGCACACCGGCGAGCTGCTGCGGGCCCATCACCGCGGACTTGGCGCTCGGCCAGGCGAACAGGAAGCGCGGCTCGTAGGCCCGCCCGCACATGCCGTAGTGCCCGGCGCCGTAGGAGGCGCCCATCAGCACGGACAGGTGCGGGACGCGGGAGTTGGAGACCGCGTTGATCATCATGGCGCCGTGCTTGATGATGCCGCCCTGCTCGTAGGCCTCGCCGACCATGTAGCCGGTGGTGTTGTGCAGGAAGAGCAGCGGGATGTCGCGCTGGTTGGCGAGCTGGATGAACTGGGCGGCCTTCTGCGACTCGGCGCTGAACAGCACGCCCTGCGCGTTGGCGAGGATGCCGACGGGGTAGCCGTGCAGGGTGGCCCAGCCGGTGGCCAGGCTCGGCCCGTACAGCGGCTTGAACTCGTCGAAGTCGGAGCCGTCGACGATCCGGGCGATCACCTCGCGCGGGTCGAAGGGCACCCTCAGGTCGCCGGGGACGATGCCGAGCAGCTCCTCCTCGTCGTACTCGGGCGGCTCGGCGGCGATGTCGGGCAGCGGGCCGCGGCGCTGCCAGTGCAGGCGCCTGACGATGCGGCGGGCGATCCGGCAGGCGTCCGGCTCGTCCTCGGCGACGTGGTCGGCGAGGCCGGAGGTACGGGCGTGCATGTCGGCGCCGCCGAGCCGTTCCTCGTCGGCCTCCTCGCCGGTGGCCATCTTCACCAGCGGCGGCCCGCCGAGGAAGACCTTGGCCCGCTCCCGCACCAGCACGGTGTGGTCGGACATGCCGGGCACGTACGCGCCGCCGGCGGTGGAGTTGCCGAAGACCACCGCGATCGTCGGGATGCCGGCGGCGGAGAGCCGGGTGAGGTCGCGGAAGAGCGCCCCGCCGGGGATGAAGATCTCCTTCTGGCTGGGCAGGTCGGCGCCGCCGGACTCGACCAGGTTCACCAGCGGCAGCCGGTTGTGCAGGGCGACCTCGTTGGCCCGCAGCGCCTTCTTCAGCGTCCACGGGTTGCTGGCGCCGCCGCGCACGGTCGGGTCGTTGGCGGTGATCACGCAGACCGTTCCCTCGATCACCCCGATGCCGGTGACCAGGGCGGCACCCACCGGGTGGTCGCTGCCCCAGGCGGCGAGCGGGGAGAGCTCCAGGAACGGCGAGTCCTGGTCGAGGAGGAGTTCGATCCGCTCACGGGCGAGCAGCTTGCCGCGGTTGCGGTGCCGCTCGACGTACCGGGGCCCGCCGCCGGCCAGCGCCTTGGCGTGCTCGGCGTCCAGGGCGGCGAGCTTCTCCAGCATCGCGGCCCGGTGGGCGGTGTGCTCGGCGCCGCCCGGGTCGAGGCGGGTGGGGAGGACGGTCACAGGAGGGCCTCCGGGATGTCGAGGTGCCGGGAGCGCAGCCACTCCCCCAGCGCCTTGGCCTGCGGGTCGAAGCGGGCCTGCGCGGCGACGCCCTCGCCGAGCAGCCCGGCGACGGTGAAGTTGACGGCGCGCAGGTTGGGCAGCAGGTGCCGTTCCACCGTCAGTCCGGCCGTCTCCGGCAGGAGTCGGCGCAGCAGGTCGGTGGTGAGGGTGTGAGCGAGCCAGCGCCAGCCGTCGTCGGTGCGGGCCCAGACGCCGAGGTTGGCGTCGGCGCCCTTGTCGCCGCTGCGCGCGCCGGCGACCAGGCCGAGCGGGGCGCGGCGGGTGGGCCCGGCGGGCAGCGGTTCGGGCAGCGGCGGCTCGGGGAGCGGTTCGAGCGGCCGGGTGCGGTCGGGTGCCGGGACGGCCCGGCGGCTGCCGTCGGGCAGCACCGCGGTGTGCGGGACGCCGCGTTGGTCGGTGTACGCGCTCTCGAAGACGCCGTACGGGGTGCCGGGGCCGGGCGGCGCGGTGAGGTGGAAGCCGGGGTAGCCGGCCAGGCCGAGTTCGACGGCGGCGGCGCCGACCGCCCGGCCGACGGCCCGCTCGTCCGGGTCGCGGACGGTGAGGCGCAGCAGCGCGGAGGCGGTCTCCTCGGTGTCGGCGTCCGGGTGGTCGGTGCGGGCGAGGGTCCAGCGCAGTTCGGCGGGCCGCCGCTCCAGCGCGCCCTCGAACTGACGGCGCACCAGGTCGGCCTTGTCCTCGACGTCGAGGCCGGTGAGGACGAAGACGATCTCGTTGCGGAAGCCGCCGAGCCGGTTGAGGCCGACCTTGAGATCGGGCGGCGGGGCCTCGCCGCGGACGCCCTCGACGAGCACCCGGTCGGGGCCCTGCCGGGCGAGCCGGACGGTGTCCAGGCGGGCCGTGACGTCCGGCCCGGCGTAGCGGGGGCCTGCGGTCTCGTAGAGCAGCTGGGCGGTGACGGTCTCCACGGTGACGGCGCCGCCGGTGCCGGGGTGCTTGGTGATGACGCTGCTGCCGTCGGCGTGGATCTCGGCGAGCGGGAAGCCGGGGCGGGGGTCGGTGCCGGGGCCGAGGTGCTCCCGGAAGAAGGCGTAGTTGCCGCCGGTGGCCTGGGCGCCGCACTCGAGGACGTGGCCGGCGACGACGGCGCCGGCGAGGGCGTCGAGGTCGTCGGGGCCCCAGCCGAAGTGGGCCATGGCGGGCCCGGCGACGAGGGCTGCGTCGGTGACCCGGCCGGTGACGACGATGTCGGCGCCGCCGCGCAGGCACTCGGCGATGCCGGCCGCACCCAGGTAGGCGTTGGCGGCGAGCAGGCCCGGACGGGGCCCGAACTCGACGGCGCGGTGCAGCAGGTCGTCGCCGAGGACGTGGCCGACGCGCAGCGCCAGGCCCTGCTTGGCGGCGAGGCCGGCGACGGCCTCGGCGAGCCGGCCAGGGTTGAGGCCGCCGGCGTTGACGACCAGTCGGACGCCGCGTTCGGCGGCGAGGGCGAGGCACTGCTCGGCCTGCCGGAGGAAGGTCTTGGCGTAGCCGAGGTCCGGGTCCTTCAGCCGGTCGCGGGCGAGGATCAGCATGGTGAGCTCGGCGAGGTAGTCGCCGGTCAGCACATCCAGCGGCCCGCCGGTGAGCATCTCCTCGAACGCGGCGAACCGGTCGCCGTAGAACCCGGACGCGTTGCCGATCCGCAGCATGCCCGCCTCCCCTGCCCTGGTGGTGCAGCAGCCTGGCAGCGGCCCACGAAGAAATCAAGCATGCATGCTTGTTTTGGCTCCGAAGGCTTGCCGGCAGGATCCGGGCACGGGCCGCCCGGGGGCTCGACAGCCGGTGCGGGTACCGGTTCGGAAAGACGGTTCGTCCGGTGAGGGCCGGGGCCCGGGGCGGGCGGTGCGCAGTCGAATCCGACGGACCATCACCCTGTGTAATCGCAAGGGCAGTCCGCAGTACCGCCGATGGCGCAGTGCCGACGGAGATTCCCACCCGGGCGGGCGAACCTCGCGCGCGTCCGGAGGACCGTTCCGCCTCGCCGTGCCAAGACTTGGTGGCGGGGGCGCGGGGCGCGGGCCCGCCGCGGGCCCGCCCCCCCCGGGGACCCCCCGCACCGCCCCCCCCCCCAAGGGGAAAAATTTGAGTGAGAAAC
>NZ_JBFAXX010000133.1:0-7068 GCF_040680995.1 Kitasatospora sp. NPDC051914 | reverse complement strand
TGCTCGTCGACCTCGGCCGCGAACGGGGCGATCTTCGCCTCGGCCAGCGACCGCACCGCGTCACGGAGCATGTCGTGCTCCTCGGTCAAGCGGAACAGATCGAAGGAGTTGCTCATGGTTCTGGTGCTCCAGTCCGTCCCGCGCAGCCGTTGGCGGAACACGATCCACAGAGAGGGAACTCAGTTCCCCTAATAGAACACACTCTGTGCCATCAACGCCAGCCCGGTCCGCCGCGACATGCCGAAGGGGGCCGCCCGGACTGTCCGGACGGCCCCCTCCGGGAGGGCGGTCAGCCGTTGGAGGCGTGGAGAACGGTGGGCACGGCTGCGGCCACGCGGCCGGCGCCGAGGAAGACGAGGTGGTCCAGGCGGGCCCCGTAGGGCCAGCCCTCGGCGCGGTAGAAGCAGAGGTCGCCCGGGGCGGGCGCGGCCCGCAGGTCGCCGGCGAAGGTGCCCTCCGGCAGGGCCGCGGCGGCGGCCAGCAGCGGGTCCTCGGACTTCGCCCAGTCCGCGACCGGCTCGGGGAGGACCCACGGCTCGCCCGTGTTGGGGAAGAACCAGCCGCTCGCCGCACCGGCCGAGCGTGCGAAGTCCGCTGCCGCGGCCGCCTCGCGGGCGATCCGGGCGACGGTCAGCAGCAGGTCCGCCAGCGACTCCCCGAGCAGCGTCAGCTCCGGGTACTCCTGCAGCAGCCGTTCCTCGGCCGACACCGTGACGGCGCAGCCCCACTCCCCGCTGTCCGGGTCGATCCGGATCTGGGCGAGCGCCCGGTGCTGTCCGTACGACACCAGGGCGATCGGCCAGTACGTGCCGTCGCCGCCCAGCATCCGGTGCACCTCGGGGTCGGCCCGGTGCTCGGGCCCGCCCGGCAGCAGGCGCAGCACCGGCAACCCGGCCACCGCGACACCGCCGATCTCCCGGACCACCGCCCGGACCTCCGGCGGCACGGGGACGGGCCAGCCGTCCATCTCCGCGTCGGTGCAGCCCGGTTCGAGGCGGACCGACTCGGGGTGGGCGGCCGCGAGGGCGCGCAGCTCGGCCACCGCCCGCTGCGGAGCGTCCGCGGGAACGGTGTGCCGCCGGACCGGGCGGCCCAGGAAGTCCCCGCTGACGATGCTGCGGAAGAGCAGCGCCCGACCGCCGCCCAGCATCCGGAACTCCATCTCGCTGCCGCCGGTGTCGGCGGTGTTGTACGCGAAGGAGTGGTACGGCTCCCAGTCGATCCGGCAGGGGAGGCCGGGCAGCCGGCGCAGGTCGGCGACGTCGGCGAGCGGGTCGCCGCGGCCGACCAGGGCGGCGAGCCCGGCGTCCGGGCCCTCGGCGGCCGCCACGCTGGGCACGGCGGCGATCGAGGCCGTCGGCGCTCCGCCGCGGCAGGCGTCCGCGCCGGGGTCGGCGAGGCGGGCCGCGAGGGCGAGCAGCCAGTCGCCGAACGCCTCGGCCTCGACGACGGCCTCCGGATCGTCCCACTGCCGGATCGCCACCACCGGGCCCCAGTCCGCGGCCTCCGGGTCGCCCACGCCGGCGATCACCGTGCTCTCCGTCCGGTGGTAGGAGCCGAGCCCCCAGTAGCCGTCGGCGAACGAGGACGGCCGCAGGGTGCGCGGGCCGAAGACGTGCTCCTCGTCGCGCGTACGGACACCGCCCGCCGCCCGCAGCACGGTCCGCACGGCCTCGGGCACCGGCACCGGCCAGCCGTCCATCTCCGCGTCGCCGAAGCCGTCGAGCACCTCGACGCCGTCCACCGCGCGCAGCGCGAGCAGCGCCCGCACCGCCTCCTGCGCCCGTTCCGTTCCCCCGCCGACTGCCATCCGGCCCCTCCCGATTCGCTGCTTTGACGATCACCGGACAGCTTATGGCGTCTCCTCGGAGGTCAGGGGTGCCCCCGCGCGCCGCTGAGCCGACCTCCGAGTGCCCCTGGGGACCGTTCCCGGGAGCTGCCGTCGACGCCGTCTCAGACCGGGAGGCCGATGCTCGGCTGGTCGGGCCAGTCGGGTGTCGGGGCCGGTGACGCTGTGGGCGCCGGCGGCGTGGGCGGCCCGGCGGAGTTCCTCGCAGGGCACGACCGGTTCGCCGCGGGTGTCGAGCCACAGGAGGGCCGGCCGGCCAGTTCGGCGGGGGAGACCAGCCCCTCGGCCCCGGACTGGCCGCCCGGGCCCCGGAACGGCCCGACAACCCGCTGTACTTCTCCTGGACGCTGCCCGACGACGGCACACCGCCGCAGTCGCAGGCCGTCGCTGCCCTGCGCCGCCTGGCCGCGGAGGACCCGAAGACCTACAGCCGGGTGTCCGGCGGCAGCCGCGAGCGGGCCGAGGAACTCGGCTACCGGTGGGACGACGCCTCCTGACCGTGCCCACCGTGGTCCGGGGGCGGTCCGTCGGGACCGCCCCGGACTCGCCGTTCGGGGTACCGCCCGGCCGCAGGTCCGGGGCTACGATCGGACGGGACCGGGGGGCCCGCGTCGACCTGCAGGACGGACACCGTGGCCAAGCTCGTCTCCGTCAACGTCGGACTGCCGAAGGACGTCCGCTGGCGCGGCCGCACCGTCCGCACCGGCATCTGGAAGGACCCGGTCGACGGGCCGTGCACCGTACGCCGGCTGAACCTCGACGGGGACGGCCAGGGCGACCTGGCCGGACACGGCGGCGAGATGCGGGCCGTGATGGTGTACCAGCTGGACTCGTACCGCCACTGGCAGCAGGTCCTCGGCCGCGACGACTTCACCCACGGCCAGTTCGGCGAGAACTTCACCGTCGAAGGGCTCCCCGACGACGAGGTCTGCATCGGCGACCGTTACCGGATCGGCAGCGCCGTCTTCGAAGTGACCCAGCCGCGCGTCACCTGCTACCGCGTCGGGCTGCGGATGGACGAGCCCCGCATGCCCGCGCTGCTGGTCAGCCACCGCCGCCCCGGCTTCTACCTGCGGGTGCTCACCGAGGGCGAGGTCGAGGCCGGCCAGGAGATCGTCAAGATCGCCGACGGGCCGGAGCGGATGACCGTCGCCGAGACCGACGGCCTGCTCTACCTCCCCGAACGGCCCCGCGACCGCATCGCCAGGGCCCTGCGCATCCCCGCACTCAGCCCCGGCTGGCAGGGCTCCTTCCGCGCCCTCCTGCAGCAGGCGGACACCGCAACCGAAGGCGCCCCGGCCGGGAACCCCGGCCTCAACCCGGACGGCGCCGACCCCCGGCCCGCCTGGGACGGCTTCCGGCCGCTCACCGTCGCCGCCACCGCCGTCGAGAGCCGCAGCGTCCTCTCCCTCTGGCTGGCCGACCCCGACGGCGCCCCGCTGCCCGCCGCCGCACCCGGCCAGTACCTCACCGTCCGCCTCGCCCCGGACGCCGACCGGCCCGCCCTGCTGCGCAGCTACTCGCTCTCCGGGCCGCCCGGCGCGCAGCGGTACCGGATCAGCGTCAAGAGCGAGCCCGACGGCGTCGCCAGCGCCTGGCTGCACCGCAACCTGCGGGTCGGCGACACCCTGCAGACCGCCGCCCCGCGCGGCGCCTTCATCCTCGCCCCGGGGGACGCCCCGGTGGTGCTGGCCTCGGCGGGCGTCGGCGCCACCCCCGTCCTCGCCATGCTGCACGCCCTGGCGGCCGCCCGGCCGGGCCGGGAGGTGTGGTGGCTGCACGGGGCGCGGAACGGAGCGGACCACCCCTTCGCGGCGGAGACCAGGCGCCTGCTGCAGCGGCTGCCCCGGTCGCACGTGCGCATCTGCTACAGCCGCCCGCGCCCGGAGGACCGGCAGGGCGCCGACTACGGCCGGCCCGGCACCGACTACACCGACCGGGGTCGCCTCACCGCGGACCTCGTCGCCGGCCTCGGCCTGCCCGCCGACGCCCACGCCCACCTCTGCGGCCCGGCCCCGTTCATGGCCGACCTCACCGCGGCACTGACCGGCGCCGGCCTGGCACCCGAGCACATCCGAACCGAACTCTTCGCCGCCGCGAGCGGCCTCACCCCCGGCATCGCCGCCGCGGGCCCGGCCCGTACCCCGCACCCGCCCGGGGGCACCCCCGGCGACGGCCCCGCGGTCGCCTTCACCCGCAGCGGCATCACCGTCCCGTGGAGGCCCGAGTACGGCACCCTGCTGGAACTCGCCGAAGCCTGCGACATCGCCGTCCGCTGGTCCTGCCGCACCGGCGTCTGCCGCACCTGCGAGACCCGTCTCCTGGAGGGCCGGGTCGCCTACGACCCCGAACCGGTCGAGCGACCCGGCCCCGGCAACGCCCTGATCTGCTGCTCCCGGCCGGACCGGGACATCGTCCTCGACCTCTGACGACCCGCCAGGGAGAATGACGCCCCGTCAGCCGCCCAGCAGGCCGGCGAAGTCGTAGCCGAGCAGGCCCAGCTTGGTCAGGTCACCGAGGTCGGTCACGCCCCCCACCGGGACGGTGTACAGGTGCTCCTGCTTCGAGGGCGCCGGGTACGCGGCGTTCCCGGCGGCGGCCGCAGCGGCGGTGCCCGCCAGAGTGGCCGCACCGAACAGGGCGGCGGCGACGGCGGTTCGGACGAGGACTGGCATGCTGTTCCCTCCACGGAAGACGGTCCGTGCGGCCAACGGTGTGACACCGGAGGGGTTACGGCCGCTGCTCCTTCCGGACGGACATGTCATCCGTCCGGACGCGCCGGCCGGACCCGGCGCGGCCCGGCATCCGGAGCAGACGAGGTGCGAAAGGCCATGGACATCACCGCGACCTTCACGGTGACGCCGAAGGAGTGCCGCCGCGCGGCGCGGCGCTTCCCGCTGGTGCGGTTCCTCACCGTCCTGGGCGTCCTGGCGATGCTGGCCGCCGCCCTGCTGTCCGTCCTGGACGGCCGCCTCCAGCCCCGGTACTTCGCCCCCGGGCTCGTGCTGCTGCTGGTGTCCGAGTTCGGCATCGTCCGCCTCACGGCCCGCGCGAACGCCCGGCTGACGGCCGAGCCGTGGACCGTCCGCCTCACCGACGAGGGGTACGAGATGCAGACCGCGGCGGGCCGCACCACCGCGGCGTGGGGCCTGCACCGCCGGATGACCAGCAGCGGAGGCTTCTGGTACCTGGAGCACGCCAACCGCACCGTCACCTTCCTGCCGCAGCGCATCCTCGACGGGCCCCGGCGCGCCGAGGCCGAGGCCTTCTTCGCCGACCGCCTCCCGCCCCGCCCCTGGTACCGGCCCTGGTGAACGCGCCGGTCCGCCGTTCGCCGCGGACCGGTGTCACGATGAAGAGGCAGGGTCCACACGACGGAAGCACGCATCGGGAGCAACGACCGGGAGGCGGGCATGGGCCGCGAGTACCACTTCCACCTCGAACACGCCGGCTGCTCGGTCACCGCGGGGGTGCGTTTCGGGGGCGACCGGGAGGTGGAGGTGCTGGTGGACGGCAAGGAAGTGGCCTTCGAGCGCGTCCACGGACACCACGCCGAGGAGCACACCCTCACGGTCGTGCTGCCCCTCGACCCGCCGCGCCAGGTCGGGATCCGGGTCGCCCTGCCCGGGCGGAGGGGCGGCATCCCGTCCTGCACGCTCCTGGACGGCGGCACGGAGCTGCCGATGCCCGAACGGGAGATCCCCCGACACGCCCGGCCGACCGAGGCCTCCTGGTACGGCTGACCCCGCTGCCCGCACCCTCCGACCGGTGCTTCCGCGGCCGGCGGAACAGCCCTGCGGCGCCGCAGCGCCCCGCCGGGCAGCCGGACGGTGACGGGTTGTCAGTCGAGGGTGCCATGATGCCGGAGCGGCGCGAGGAGCAGGGGCGACCGCACCTGGAACCAGTGGAGGAGCAAGTCCCGTGCGCATCGTCATCAGCGAGTTCATGAGCCTCGACGGCGTCGTGCAGGCCCCCGGCGGCCCGGAGGAGGACACCGACGGCGGCTTCGCCCACGGCGGGTGGTCGCACCCCTTCTTCGACCCGGAGGTCGTCGGCGGCGCCTTCGACGACGCACTGGGCAAGGCCGAGGCCCTGCTGTTCGGGCGCCGCACCTGGCAGACGATGGCCGCGGCCTGGCCCGAGCGCGCCGGCGACCCGTTCGCCGACCGGATGAACGCCATCCCCAAGTACGTCGTCTCCCGGACGCTCGGCGACTCCGACCTGACCTGGGCGAACACCACCCGCATCGGCGGCGACGAGGCCGTCGACCGCCTGCGCGAGCTGCACAAGGCCGAGGGCGGCGACCTGCTCGTCATGGGCAGCCCCACCCTCGCCCGCACCCTCCTCGCCGAGGGCCTGGTCGACGAGCTCCGGCTGATGGTCATGCCGGTGCTGCTCGGCGGCGGCAAGTCGATCTTCCCGGCGGACGGCGGGAAGCACACGCTCGAGCTGGTCTCCACCGTCACCAGCGCCACCGGCGTCAACGTCTGCACCTACCGCACGGTCACCGAGAAGTAGCTCGGGGTGTGCCCATGGGGGCGCGGGATGCCCGAGTGCCTGAAAAGGGTGCCTTCGGTCCGTCTGCGAACCGGTTCCGGAGTCGGTGAGGGGCCGAAGCCGGGCGGACGGTCCGCAGGGCGTTAAAGATCCGTCAAGGATTGGCTCCCGCGCCCGTCGGGCGGGCCGTCCGTCCTGCGGGACGGGCCGGGGCTCGACCTGCCCGATCCCCGGCCGCCACCCCACTGCCCGGAGACCGCGCGCCGTCCTGCGCGGACACCGTCACCACCGCAGTCGACCGTCCTGACCTGCGGATCAACCCGCACACCGCCGCCGTGCAGCCCGACCCGGGCGCGGGTCCCCGGCACCGGCGGCCGGGCCCGGCGGGGCCGTCCGGCGGGTGCGCGGTACGACCGGTCCTGCCAGGAGCGGGTCCGCATGTTGTACACGGTGGCGAAAGAGGCCGACGACCGGGCTGCCTACTCTGGCGTCGCCGCCCACCGGGCGGCTTGATCATTTGCGCCGTCGACGGAGTCCACCGTGTCCACAACATCCCCGCCGGTCCCCCCTCAACCCGCGGCACCGAGCCGGCTGCGGGCGTGGCTGCTGGAGGGGCTGTCGGACCGGGCCAAGCAGCACCCCGGCCCGCACGCGGAGGTCAAGGAGGAGCACGGGCAGCGCTGGTGGCGGGTGATGTGCCTGACCGGCCTGGACTACTTCTC
>NZ_JBFAXX010000132.1:0-7291 GCF_040680995.1 Kitasatospora sp. NPDC051914 | reverse complement strand
GGCCCCCCCGCGCGCGGGGGGCCGGCGGGGGGGGGCGCGCCCCCCGGGGGGCGGGGGGGGGGGGGGGGGGGGGGGGCGGGGGGGGCCCCCCCCCCCCCCGGCGGATCAGCCCTTGGGCAGCTGGTAGCCGCGGGTGGCCGCGACCTCGTGGGCGGGTTCGAGGACCGCCAGACCGCCGGTCGCCTGCTTGGACGGCTTGAGGATGAAGGAGGAGTACGCCGACGGCTTGGCGGCGTCGGTGAAGTCCAGCGGCACGTCCAGGATGTTCAGGGCCTTCTGGCCGCGGTGGGCGGTCTCGATGCCCTCCCGGGTGAGGTCCTTGGCGTTGCAGGCGTCGGTGAGCGCCTCGGCCGAGACCTGGGCGGACACCCAGCCGCTGACCACGCCGCTGTCGACCGGCGCGCCCGGGTACTTGGCCTGGTAGTCCTGCACCAGCTGCCGCATCCGCGGGGTGTCGACGCTCGGCGCCGGGTAGCCGCTGACCAGGAAGAGCATCTTCTCCAGGGCGGGGGCGGCCGCGCTGTCGAGCAGCTGCGGGGCGAAGCCCGGCGCACTGCTCACCACCGGCACGGTCAGCCCCTGGGCGGCGGCCAGGCCGACCAGCGAGGCGGTCTGCTTGGGTCCGGCGCTGACCAGGATCGCCTTGACCCCGGCCTGCTTGAGAGCGGTGACCTGGGCGCCGAGGTCGGTGTCGGTGGCCTTGATCTTCTGCTCGACGATGCTGTAGCCCTGCTGCTGCGCCGCGTACTTGGCGCCGGTGAGGGCGTTCTCGCCGTACTCGCCCTCGAAGTAGACGTGGCCGATCTTGTCGCCGGAGGCGAGGCCGGCCTTGCGGGTCAGGAAGTCGACCGCGTTGATCATGTCGATGTCGTAGGTGGGGCCGACGACCTGGACGTAGTCCTGGCCGAGCAAGGAGGACGACCAGCCGAGCGGCAGGGTGAGGATCTTCTTGTCGTTGATGTCCTGCCGGAGTGCGGCGACCACCGGGGAGCCGATGACCTGGGTGAGCATCGCCGAGCCCGGCTCGACCTCGGCGAAGGCGGCGACGCCCCTCTGCACGTCGTAGCCGTGGTCCTTGACCTTGATCTCGATCTTCCGGCCGCAGATGCCACCGATCTTGTTGGTCTGCTCGACCCACATCTGCTGGGCGTTCACGATGCTCTTGCCGAGGGAGGCGTAGACCCCGCTGAGGTCGGTGAGCGCGCCGAGGGTGATGGTGGTCTCGGTGACGCCGGGGCCCATCCTGACGTCGTCCTTGCCGACCCGCTCGGAGGAGGTGCCGCCCTTGGTGCTGCAGGCGGTCGCGGTCAGCACGAGGACGGCGAGGGCGGCGGCGGTTCTGAGTGCTCTGCTGCTGTTCACGGGGTCGGCTCCTTGCCGTGCGAGGGGTGGGTGGCGGTGCGGGAGACGGGTACGGGGATGGGTGCAGCGGGGGCGGCGGTCGGTGCGGCGGGCGGGCGGCCGCGGCGGACCAGGCCGGCCAGTCCGCCGGGGGCGAGGGTGAGGATCAGGACGATCGCGGCGCCGTACAGGTAGCGGGCGGCCTCGCCGGGGGTGGCGCCGAAGCCGTCCGTGCCGGCCGGGGCGATCAGCGGCAGCCGGTCCGCGTACACGGTGAGGACCTGGGGCAGCAGCGAGACCAGGACGGCCGCCGCGGCCGCGCCGCCGACCGAGCCGAGCCCGCCGATGACGATCATCGCGAGGTAGTCGATGGACAGCGCGAGCCCGAAGTGGTCGGGCACCACGCGCTTGAAGACCAGGGCGGTGAGCGCGCCGGCCGCACCGGCGTACAGGCAGGAGACGACGAACGCGGCGCAGCGGTACCGGGCGACCGGCACCCCCATCACGGCCGCGGCCGTCCCGCTGTCCCGGAGTGCCGCCAACGCCCGCCCCTGGCGGCCGCGGTGGAGGTTGCGGGCGGTGTACAGGCCGATCGCGACCAGCGCGAGGCCGAAGTACCAGAGCCGCTCGACGCCGCCGAACGGCACCCCGAGCACGGCCAGTCCGCGCGGCGAGGAGTCGCTGAAGGAGAACCCGAACAGCGCCATCGGCTCCACCGCCCGGCCGTTGAAACCGCCGGTCACCGAACGGGAGTTGACCATGACGTGCTGGCCGAGGAAGACCAGCGCGATGGTGGCCACGCCGAGGTACATGCCGCGCAGCCGTCCGGCGATCGGGCTGAACAGGCCGCCCGCGCCGCCGGCCAGCGCCACCGCGAGGACGAAGGCGAGCACCGGCGGCAGTCCGAGGCCGCCGAGCCGGCCCGAGCCGCTGCCGCCCGACCCGCCGGAGAGCCACACGTAGCCGTAGGCGCCGACGGCGAGGAAGAAGGAGTGGCCGAGCGAGAGCTGTCCGGCGGTGCCGGTGAGCAGGCCCAGCCCGATCGCGCCGAGCACGGCGGCCATCGCGAACAGGCCGCTCTGCAGCCAGAATCCGTCCGCGTAGAAGGGCAGGGCGAGCAGCACCAGGACGCCGGCGGCGGCCGCGGCGCGGCGCTTCGATAGGAGGTCAGACACGGGTCGACTCCTTCGATCCGAAGAGTCCGGCCGGCCGCACCAGCAGCACCAGGATCATCACCAGGTACGGGGCGATGCCGGGCAGGCCCTCGCCGAGTGCGCCGAGGGAGTCCTGGTAGCCGGCGGCGAGTGCGCCGGCCAGACCGATGGCGAGGCTGCCGGCGAGTGCGCCGACGGCCGAGTCCATGCCGCCGAGGATCGCCGCGGGGAAGGCGGCGAGGGCCAGTTGGCCGGTGGAGCGGTCCAGGCCGGGGGAGGGGAAGGCGGCGAGGAAGACCGCGGCGACGGCGGCCAGTGCGCCGGCCGTGCACCAGGCGATCAGCCGCACCCGGCCGAGCCGGACGCCCATCAGGGCGGCCGCCTCCTCGTCGGAGGAGGCGGCGCGCATCGCCAGCCCCCAGCGGGACCACCGGAAGGCGGCGAAGAACAGGCCGATCAGGGTGACGGAGACGGCGATCCCGGCGAGCCGGGCCTCGGCGACATGCACCCCGCCGAGCCGGACGACCTCCGAGCCCCACGGGTCGCCGGTGCCCAGGTAGTCGGCGCCGATGCCGCGGGCCAGCGCGGTGACCAGCACCAGGTCGACGCCGATGGTGAGGATGGTCGCGACGTGCGCCCCCTCGCCGCGCACTCCGCGGGCGGAGAGCAGGTGGAGCAGCCCGGAGGCGGCCCCGGCGACGGCCGCGCCGACCAGTACGGCGAGCGGGAAGCCGAGCGCGGAGTGCGTCGCGGTGACCGTCCAGCCGCCGAGCAGCAGGACGGAGCCGTGCGCGAAGTTCATCACCCCGGAGGCCTTGAAGACGACGACGAAGCCCAGCGCGACGAGGGCGTAGACCGACCCGAGGGCGATGCCGTCGAGCAGGGTCTCGGCAAGTCTGGTCATGCGGGTTCCTCCTGTCCGAGGTAGGCGCGGACGACGGCCGGGTCCTGCTGGACGGCCTCGGGGGTGCCGTCCGCGATCCGGCGGCCGAAGTCGAGGACGGTGACGGCGTCGGCGAGCCGCATGACCATCCCCATGTCGTGTTCGACCAGCAGGATCGAGATGCCGAGGGCTTCACGGATCGCGGCGACGGTGTCGGCCATCGCGAGCCGCTCGGTGGGGTTCATGCCGGCGACGGGTTCGTCGAGCAGCAGCAGCCCGGGCTCGGTGCACAGCGCCCGGGCGATCTCGACCCGCTTGCGGACGCCGTACGGCAGCGGGCCGACCGGCCGGTCGAAGTACGGGCCGAGGCCGAGGAAGTCGGCGATCTCCGCGGCCCTGGCCCGGTGCCGCCGCTGCTCCCGGACGGCCGAGGGCAGCCCGAGCGCGGTGGCGGCGAACCCGGCCCGGGTGAGCCGGTGCCGGCCGAGCATCAGGTTCTCGGCGACGGTGCCCGCGGTGAGCACGATGTTCTGGAAGGTGCGGGCGATGCCCAGCCCGGTGATCGCGTGCGGGGCCATCCCGGTGAGCTCCCGGCCGCCGTACTCGACGCTGCCGGAGGCCGCCCGGTACACCCCGGAGAGCACGTTGAAGCAGGTCGACTTGCCGGCGCCGTTCGGGCCGATCAGCGCGTGCACGGTGCCCGGTTCGACGGTGAAGGACACGTCGTCCAGCGCGGTCAGGCCGGCGAACCGGACGGTGACGTTCCGGACGGCGAGCCGGGCCGCCGGGGCCGTCATGCCGTCCACCTGCGCAGGGCCGGGGCCGGCGGCGCGGTGTGCGGCTGCCCGGTCTCCTCCTCGGCCGCGCCGAGGTACAGCCGGCGCACCTCGTCGCTGGCGGCCAGCTCCTCCGGGGTGCCCTCCAGCCGCACCCGGCCGTTCTCCAGGACGAACGCCCGGTGGGCCACGGACAGCGCCATGGCGGCGTTCTGCTCGACCAGCAGCACCGAGGTGCCCTGCTCGTTGATCTCCCGGACGATCGCGCCGATCCTCGCCACCATGCGCGGCGCGAGGCCCAGCGAGGGCTCGTCCAGCAGCAGGACGCGCGGGTCGGCCATCAGCGCCCGGCCGATGGCGAGCATCTGCTGCTCGCCGCCGGACATCAGACCGGCCCGCTGGCGGCGGCGCTCGGCCAGCACCGGCAGCAGGGCGAAGACCCGGTCACGCGCCTCCCGGCGGCTCGCGGCCCCCTGGCGGCCCCGGCCGAGTTCGCCGGCGCGGAGGTTCTCCTCGACCGTCAGGTCGGCGAACACCCTCCTGCCTTCGGGTACTTGGACGACGCCGGCGCGGACGGCCCGGGCCGGGTCGTCGGTCAGCGCATGGTCGCCGACGGCGATCGAACCGGCGGTGACCGCGCCCCTGTGCAGGGCGAGCGTGCCGGACGCGGCGCGCAGCAGGGTGCTCTTGCCGGCCCCGTTGGCGCCGAGGACGGCGACGATCCGTCCGCCCGGGAGGTCCAGTGAGACCCCGCGGAGCGCCTCGACGGCGCGTCCGTAGGCGACGTGCAAGTGCTCGATCGTGAGCGAACCGAATCGCTCGGGTGGACTCATGGTGCTCCTTGCGTCCGAGCGCGGACCGGCGCACGACGGGCCGCGGCCGCTCGGGAGGGTGGGAAGCACGGGGGACGCTGGTGTCCGCCCGGTGCTGGGTGAGCGGCAGGACACCACGGCGGCCGACGGGCGGTCCATGGCGCAGCGGGCACGCGTTGCGGCTGCACAAGGGGCGGCGGGTCGCGTTGTGACGTCGACCAGTGCTGCTTGCGGCGCTGGCGCGGGGCCCGCAGGAGCAGGGACAGTGCGATGGCGGACAGCACACAGGGGCGCGGGGAACCGTGCAGTTCCCCACGCCCCTGGAGGGGTGGGCCCCTGAGTCCGCTAGGCGGCGAGCAGGCGGTGGGCGTCGAGAGCGAGGGAGAGTTCGACCACGTTGCGCGGGTCGTTGAGGCTGCGACCGCTCAACTGTTCGTAGCGGCGCAGCCGGTTGAGCACGGTGTTGCGGTGGCAGAAGAGCCTGCTGCCGGCCCGCTGGGCGGAGCCGGCGCTGTCCAGCCAGACCGAGAGCGTGGTGAGCATCGACTCGCGGTCCTGGTGGTCGAGTTCGAGGACGGGGCCGAGTGCGCGCTCGACCAGGGCGGCGCCGAAGTCCGGCAGCGAGACGACCAGGGCGGCGGGCAGCCGTTCGTTCAGCAGTGCCACGTCGCCGTCGGCGGTGCAGGTGCGCAGGGCGATGTCGGCGGCGCGGCGGGCGGTGCCGAGCTCGGCGAGCTCCTCCACGACCGGCCCGATCCCGACCCGGGTGCCGCGGCGGCGGCCCAGGCAGTCGGCGACGTCGGCGGGGTCCGCGTCGCCGAGCAGGACGAGGGCGTGCTCGCCCTCGGAGCCGCGGTGCCGGAGGATCCGGACGCCGGGCGGCGGGTCGGCGGGCGTGGCGGCGGCCTCGGCCGGGTGTCGGGGAGGCCCGGCCGGGCCGGCCAGCGCGGCCACCACGTAGCGGCCGCGTTCGGGCAGGTCGAGGGCGGCTGCGGCGGTGGGCAGGTCGCTGATCCGGGTGGTGCCGTCGAGCAGCGACTGCACCAGGGCGCGAGCGCGTTCCCGGTGCTCGCGGGCGGTCTGGCTCTCGACCAGGCGGTAGGCCTGGGTGATCAGGTCGGAGTGCTCGTCGACGAAGCTCCAGATGCCGGCGGCGCTGTGCAGCAGCAGGTGGGCGCGGTCGGGTTCGCGGCGGGTGGCGGTGTCCACGAGCCGGCGCCAGACCAGGGCGCCGCCGAGGCGGAAGGCGTGCAGCAGGGCGTCCAGCGGGAGTTCGCGCTGGGCCCGGCGGGCGCCGATCTGCCAGGAGCAGAGCCGGGCGGCCTCCCAGGTGCCGGCCGGGTCGAGCAGGGTGTGCACCGAGCTCTCCAGTGAGGAGCGCACCTCCAGGCGGAGCTCCTCGGGGCCCATGGTGGCGGGGTACGCGGGCTCGCGTTCGCGGATCATGGCGACCAGTTCGCGGGCCAGGCCGTCGACGTCGCGCAGCAGGTACTGCGCGGTGCGGCGCAGCAGCTGTTCGGCCTCGGTGTCGGCCCGGGACCGTACCGGTCGCCGGGCGGGCGGTTCGTCGGGCAGGCCGCGCAGCCGGTGCGTGGGGACCGGGCCAGTCGGTGCGGCGGCGGGCGGAGCCAGGGCGGGTGGTCTCACGAGCGCTCCCTCGTCGGCTTAACTAGCGCTGCTAGTCAATGGCATCCGGCCGGGCTCGCACAAGAAATCCTCACCCCACCCGGCCGCCGCTGCCCGAATCGTGACCCCCTGCTGTCCGGGACGTGACCGGTGGCGGCCCGCCGCGTCCGCCGGGCGGCATCCCCGGCCGGGAGTACCCCGACCGGCCTACGGGCCATGTGTCGAGCACGAAATGCGATGGTATGACTCGTTTTGTCCCCTGTCCGGCTCGGACGGCCTGGGACGGGCGGTGCGGGGGCGCCGCCGTGGACCGACAGCCCGCCGGTCGACCGGCGCAGGGCTGGGACGGGAGTGCCATGGACGACTACCCGCTGCTCAACCTCTTCTGGACGATGCTCGAGCTCTTCGTCTTCATCCTCTGGTTCTTCCTGCTCTTCAAGATCATCACTGACATCTTCCGCAGTGACGACATGGGAGGCTGGGGCAAGGCAGGCTGGACGATCTTCGTGATCCTGCTACCGCTCATCGGCGTGCTGGTCTACCTGATCGCCCGCGGCAGTTCGATGGCCCAGCGCGACGTGGACCAGATGAGGAAGACCGACGAGGCCTTGCGCCAGCACCACCGCTTCCAGACCGGCCAGCCGGGTGCCGTCGGCGAGGAGCAGGGTCTGCGGGCCGTGCGGATCGCCCTCCTCGTCG
>NZ_JBFAXX010000131.1:0-7377 GCF_040680995.1 Kitasatospora sp. NPDC051914 | reverse complement strand
GCACCTGGTGCGCGCGTTCAGCGCCGCCTTCGGCATCGCACCCCACCAGTACGTGATGTCCCGTCGCGTCGACCTCGCCCGCCGACTGCTGCTCGGCGGCCGGCCACCCGGCGAGGTCGCGACCGCGGACGGCTTCTACGACCAGTCCCATCTCACCCGGCACTTCAAGCGCGTCCTGGGCACCACCCCGGGCCGGTACGCCCGTCCCGGCCACGGCAGTTGAGAGCACGGATCGCCCCCGGCGCATCCAGCCGGCGGTGTGCCCACCCGGGCCCGATAGCCGCGGCGCGGAGCCGGGCCGGGCCGGACGTCCCCAACCGGAGCGGGAGCACCGGCCGGTCAGGACGGGACGGCGGCCCGCAGCCGGGGAGCGTACTCGGAGGACGGCCGAAGGGCGTCCGCCCGTCGGCCCTCGCTCTCCCACCTGCCGGTGTGGTGCGCGTGGATCCTTTCGGCGAAATCGGTGAGCCCGTGAACACGGCCCAGGACGCGGACGCAGTCCTCCACGAGCCCGGTGCACAGCCAGGCGGCCTCGGCGCGCCGCCCCGTCGCCCCCAGGTTGAAGGCGTGGTAACAGCGGGCGACGAGGGTGTCCCGCGGGTATCGGCCCAGTACCCGGACACAGGAGTCGACGATGGCCTCGTACCGGTGGGCGGCGCCCTTCCGCTCTCCCGACTCGCCCAGGGCGTAGGCCTGTTGGCTGCGGACGACGAGGGTCTGCGGGTGGTCCCGGCCCAGCACCCGGACGCAGTCCTCCACGAGTGCGCTGCTCAGCTCGACGGCCCGGAGACGGTCCCCCGCCTCCCCGACGTAGTGGGCGTGCCGGCTGCGGGCGACCAGGGACAGCTGATGGGTACTGCCCAGTGCCCGGACGTGGTCGGCCACGAGGGCGGTGTGCAGCCGGACGGCCGCGGCGCGGTCACCCGCGTTCCAGAGGTGCTGGGCGTGCTCGCCGCGGACGGCGAGGAGGTCGGGGTCGTCGGGGCCGAGCAGCCGGGCGTGTTCCCGGACGAGTTCGGCGAACCGCCGGCTGGTGGTCCTCGGATCGGCCGAACCGGCGGCCTTGCGGGCCGCGACCAGCTTCCGGCGGAGGTCGAAGTGGGCCCTCATGATCGCGACCGGATCGGCCAGGACGGTCGGCGGGGGCTCACCGGCGGCGCCGGAGAAAGTGGTGTCGGCGGAAGCGGCCCTGGTCCACTCCCGTGCGGTCCCGGAGGCCGTCACGGGCACGGCAGTGAGCGTGGTGTCGACGTGGACGGGCACGGTGGGCGGGTAGGCGAGCCGGACGGGCACCGCGCCGGCGCGGCGGCCGGTCACCACACCGCGGAGGCGGTCGCGGACGTCGTGGGCGGTCTCCGGCCGCCGCCGCGGGTCCTTGTGCAGCAGGTCGGCGACGAGCCGGTCCAACTCCCCGGGGATGCCGGCGCACAGGCTGCTCGGTGCGGGGGCCTCCTGCATCAGGTGGGCGAGCATCATGGCGGCGAAGTCGCCGTGCGGGAAGGGGGCCCGGCCGGTGAGCAGCTCGTACAGGAGGCAGCCCAGGGCGTACAGGTCGGCGCGGGTGCCGCCGGCCTTGCCCTGCAGGCGTTCGGGGGCCATGTAGGCGGGGGTGCCGATCATCCGGCTGGCCTGGGTGGTCGCCGACACGGCGCGGGCGATGCCGAAGTCCAGCAGCTTGAGGCGCCCGGCGCCGGTGAGCATGACGTTGGCCGGCTTGAGGTCGCGGTGCACCACCTTGCCGTCGTGCGCACACGCCAGGGCCTCGGCGATCTGGGCGGCCCAGTCGACCGCGACGGCGAGCTCCGGGATGCCGTCGCTGCGCAGCACCTGGCTGAGGTTCCGTCCGGCGATCAGCTCCATGACCAGGAAGACCGTGCCGTCGCCGTCGGTACCGATGTCGTGGACGGTGACGATGCCCGTGTGGCTGAGGCTCCCCGCCGTACGGGCCTCGCGGAGGAAGGTCTCGGCGCTGTCCGCCTCGTCCAGCAGGTCGACGGTCTTCACGGCCACCGTACGGTGGATGACGGTGTCCCAGCCGGTCCACACGACACCCATGCCGCCGCGCCCCAGCTGCTCGCGCAGCTCGTACCGACCCGCCAGCACGCGCCCCGCCGCCATGGCCGTCCCCTGTCCGTTCCGCCCGGCGCCCGTTCCGGTGCTCTGGTGTTCCGGTGTTCCGGTGTTCCGGTGTTCCGTCCGGAGTGTTCCGGGGCCATCCTGCCGCGGATCGCGGTGCCGACAGGAGCCGTGCACGGTTCTGATCGGATTCGGGAAACGAAACGACACGGGAGGTCGCAACCGGCCGTGCCGGTCAGCCGCGAATCGTCCCCACGAGGGTGCAGGCGTACTGGTCGGGGCGTGGATCGACGAGGTGCCCGCGGGGCCGGTACCGCCACCGGGCGGCCCTCCTCCCCGCGAGGCGGAACGGTCGCCGTCCCGGCGTGACGACCGGTCATACGTGGCCGGTGCCGTGGCCTGGGCCCCGATCGGCGCCGACGCCACCATCACGTGTCGGGGCCGCACCTCCGAAGCCCGCAGCCGCACCGGATCCGACGTCCGAGTCACCGGACGTGCCGGCGCCCCAGCGATGAGGCCGACCACTGCTGTTCCTCCTCACCGCCTCGTGCCGCCGCCGACCCGCGTCCGACGTGCCGTGCCCGCGGCGGCTCCAGGGCTTCGAGCAGCGCCAGCAGGAGCACCACGACAAGGGAGCGAAGCATGACGGACGATCACCGGAACACACCCCCTGCGGAGACACCGCCCACCCGGCAGCAGACCCCGGAGGCGGTGCCGTCGCAGCAACCGGCTCCGCCGCTCGCGCCTCCACGAGGCCCGGGTACGCGCGGGCTCGCCCGAGCACTGCGCCACTGGCGGCTGTTCCTGGCCGCGGTCGTGCCCTGCCTCGTCCTGGCCGTCGTCGGGTGGTGGATCTGGCCGCAGCAGCCGACGGGCCTCCCGCCGCACATCGCCGCGGGTACGGTCCAAGCGGACCTCCTCAGCCCTGACGGCGCCGGCCGACTGGCCGGGACGACGCTGGTCGCCGGCCCCCGGTCGAACCGGCCCCACGCCCCGCTCGCCGTGTCGCCGCCGGACTGCGCCGTCGCGGTGGGACCGACGACCCAGTCGGTCTACGGGCAGGCGTGGACCGCGTTCCTGTCGGCGACCTACCGGGACGCCGAGGGCACGGGCGCCCACACCGTGAACCAGGTCATCGGCGTGTTCCCGGACGGCGAGAAGGCCGGCGCGGCCTTCCGGACCCTCACCGACGGTCTCGCCAAGTGCCCGTCCTCGACCCGCACCGACCAGGCCGGCCGTACCACGAAGTGGGCCTACACGGCCCAGCCCCCCACCCCGGTCGCCGTCGCGTGGACGGCGGCGCAGGACGGCAGCGCGAAGTGGGCCTGCCACCACCAGGCGCGGGTGAAGGGTACGAGTCTGCTCCAGGTCGCCGTCTGCCAGGCGGGCGACGGCCAGCCGACCGCCGCGAAGCTCGCCGACGCGCTCACCGGGAAGGTGAGCGGATGACCGCGCACCCGCACCAGCCGGCCGCCCGCTGCCGGCGCACCGTGCGGCATGCCGTCCTCCTGGTGCTGGCGGCGGTCCTGGTGCCGATCGTCGGCACGGGAACGCGGGCGAGCGCGACCACCGGTGCCACGGCCGTCACGGCTGCCGCGGCTGTCGCGGCCCGGCCGGGCACCGTCGCCCCCCTGGTCCCGTTCGGGGGCATCGAGGCCGCCTCGGCGGCCCTCGCCCGGGAGGTCGAGGACTTCAACCGGCAGGAAGCGGAGCTGGCGCAACAGGCGAAGGACGTGGTCGCCGAGGCGGAGGAGATCACCAAGAACGCCGCCGCCCTGCGCAACGACACCGCGGCCCTCACCACCAGGACCGCTGCCGTGGAGCAGAAGAGCAGCAGCTTCAACGCGCGCGCAGCCGCCCTGTCCGCCAGGATCAACGCCCACAACGGCAAGCCGCACACCTTCCGGCTGCCCGCACAGGCCGCCGCGGCCAACGCGTACGAGGCCGAAGCGAGCCAACTGAGGGCCGAGCAGGCCCGGCTCCAGGCCGAGAAGAGCAGCCTCCAGAACGAGCGGACCCAACTCGAGGAGGAGCGGTCCAGGCTCAACTCCAGGCAGTCCCGACTCACCGCCGCCTCCACGGCCCACGACGCGAAGGCCGGCGCGCTCCGGAACAAGGAGCAGCAGCTGCAGTCCCGGGGCCAGCAGCTGCTCCAGCAGATGGCCCAGGCCGTCCAGGGCCTCGTCGAGGATCCGCCGGACCCGGCGGCGACGATGGACCAGGGCGGTGACGCGGCCGGTCCGCCGCAGCACGACGACCAGCCCGAGGGCCAGGGAGCCGACACCGCCGACAGCCCGTCCAGGCAGCCGCAGACCTCCGCCCTGAAGGCGTACGCGAAGCAGACCGGCAGCACGGTCGACCTGCGCCCGGGCACGGCGTACCTGACGCCCGAAGCCGTCGGGCGGCTCCCCGCCGCACAGGCGGCGCAGCTCGGCAGCCCTTCCATCACCTACGACGGGCTGGTCCGCAAGCCCGACGGGCACTACACGGCGCTCCGGGTGCAGACGCCGGAGGCGGCCACCGCAGCCCCGGGGCAGGAGGCCTTCAGGACCGCCCTGACGCGCCGCGGCCAGCTCGTCGCGTACAGGCCCGGCACGAAGCTGATCATCGACGAGTTCAAGCCCGTCCCCGCGGCTCCGAACGTCTCGGACCCCGGCGCCGGGACCCCGCCGACCCCTCCGGCCGGCGAAGCCGCCTGCCTGGTCAACAAGCCGCCCTCCAGGAGGGACAGCGGCGGCGGATGGATCGTCAACACCACCCAGGCCGTGGCCCGCCGCAACAAGATCGCGGACCCGACGGGCCCCTCCGGCACCCGGGCTGCCACGGCGGAGGCCTGTCTGACGAAGCCCCTGGGCGGCGGGACGGACGCCGCCGGCGACATCACCGGCTGGGAGGACGCGAGGACACAGGCACCCGGCGGCGGCCTCGCCCGCTGCCACCTGATCGCCAACGTCCTCGGCGGGAGGGGCGGCACCCAGGCGGACTGGGCGAACCTCGTCCCGTGCTGGCAACTCGGGATGAACATCAAGGGAGTCAGCATGCGGCACTACGAGATCCTGGTGAAGAAGGTGGTGGACGCGCTGCCCGAGGGGGCCGCCGTGCACTACGTGGTGACGCCCCTGTACCGGGACGCCACCAGCACGATCCCGCAGGGTGCCAGCATGAGCGCCACGGTCCAGCTGCCCAACGGTGCGTCATGGCCCGTCTTCTACACGACGAGTCTCGTGAACGTCCCCCACGACAACGGGCCCAACCTGGGGAACTGAGACCGGCGCCGCGCGCTGATCCGGCAAGATCCGCCGGACAGGCGACAGCGATCCCGTCACCCCGCTGCCTCCCCCCGCCGGCCGGTCGGGGACGTCACACCTACTGAACTTGAATGAGTGTTGTCGGGCTGGCGAGGTCAGCTGCTGACCCGCCAAGATGTGCGCGTGACGGAGCGTGAAGCGGATCTGGTGGCCTTGTTGCGCGAGCTCGATGATCCCGAGTGGCTGGAGTGGCCCCGGGACTACGACCGTGGCGCGACCGGCGCGCTGTTCGGAGACCTTGTGTCGCGGCTCGAGGACGACTTCGCCACGCGATGTGCGACCGAGCGAGACGCCCAGGACTCCAGTGAGTACGGGCGTGTCACCGTACCGGCAGATGCGACCGTGTGCGGGACTCGGATCGTCGTCTGCGTGAGCAAGTTCGGGTCGCTGGCCCTGGTCTGCGCGGATAACCCCGGTGCCTTCATAGGCACCGGGGAAGCACAGGCCGAGGGCGAGTCGGACGCCGCGGATCTGGGCAGGGCCAATCGGGCGTTGGCCGACCTCGGGTACGCGATCGTTCCCGAAGAACTACTGGAGTGCGACTACGACGGGCCGAGCCAGCTGCCCGGGCACGTCCAGCGGCCCAGCTGGTGGCATCGCTTCTTCGGCAGCTTCTGACGACTGCGTCGCGAGGGACAGGCCGGTGCCAGCTAGGCAGCCGTCGACCAGGTCCGGGCGGTACTGGATCTGCTTGAGCCTGCGCTTGACGGCCCGGGTGATCTGGCCGAGGTCGGCTGCGGCGAGGTTGCCGATGTCGCGCTTGACCAGCGACCAGATCCCCTCCTGTGGGTTCAAGTCCGGAGAATAACTCGGAAGTTGGAAGACAGTGAGCCAGTGGGCGTGGTCGGCGATGAACTCGCGCAGCGGTTCGACCAGGTGCATGCGCAGGTTGTCCCACACGAGCACGATCGGGCCGCCGAGCTGGATGTGGGCCCTGACCAGCAGGTCGCGCAGGTCGCGCCAGCCGATGCCCTTCGGCTCGCCCTTGCGGCCCCGGTACTCGCGGACCGAGTAGAACATCCGGGATTGCTTCCCCGGCTTGTAGCAGGTCAGCCCCGCCATGGACACCCGGCCCGAGCCTCGGCCGCGCACCCGGACCACCGGAGTGCAGCCCTTGCGTCCCCAGCTCCTCGCGCGCGGCGGCGTCATCGACTGCCCGGCTTCGTCCTCGAAGACCACCCAGGCGTCGCGCTCCGCCGCGGTGCTCTTACCAACGGCCAGGTCTCCTTCTTCCAGACCTCGACCGCCGCGTCGTCGCGTTCGATCGCCCGCCGGGCGGGCTGCTGCCAGGACCAGCCGTGCCGCCTCAGCAGGCGCCAGGCGCCTTCCACCGTGTAGCTCACGTGGAACGGTCGGCCGATCAGCGTCTTGATCCGTGCCAGCGTCCACCGCTGGTCCGCCCAGCCGTGGGCCAGCGGTCCGCGCTCCAACTCCCGTTCCAGCCTGGTGATCTGCGCTTCACTGCGACTCGGCCGCCCTGGCGATCCCTTCGACAGGACGCCGGCCTCGCCCTGCTCGCGCCATTTGCACCGCCACCGCTCCACCGATCGTTCGCTCACCCGCAACGCGGCAGCGATCCCCAGTTCCTCTGTCCGCTCTCGAAGCGTTCCACGGCCTGCAGCCGAACCCGCTCCCGCGCGGCCCTCCCGGCGTCGGTCAACCCGCCGCCCTGTGCGTATCTCACTGTCCAGGGCTACCGGAACGGCCCTGCCGCCGTCAGGCGAACGGCTCCGACATCACCCAATCAAGTTCAGTAGTCAGGAAAGTCGGCAAAAGGTCAGCATCGATCCGCTCAGGCCCTGCCGCACCAGCCCAAACATGAGAATCCGCGCCGCGGAGGCTGCGCGTCTTCCAGGCGGTGATCACGGCGCCGAGGAGCCTCTGCCGCTCGGCGCCGTGGGTTGCGTCCAGGGAAGTGGTGTACGGGTTCCACCCGTTCCGGGGGTTTCGTCCCGGTAGCGGGTGTCGCCTGAGAACGTAAGACGGCCACCGG
>NZ_JBFAXX010000130.1:0-7509 GCF_040680995.1 Kitasatospora sp. NPDC051914 | reverse complement strand
AACAGGGTCATGGTGGTGGGCAGGCCGAGGGCCTGGCCGCGGATCTGCGCCTTCTGCGAGCCGCCGAAGCGGGTGAAGTCCGGGATGTTCAGCGACAGCGTCGACCAGAAGCCGATCATGCCCATCAGGGCGGGGAAGAAGACCTTCCAGAAGTCGCCGTCCCAGCCCAGCCTGGAGGGCTGGTCGAGCAGTGGGCCGAAGCCGCCGGCCTCCACCGAGATCCAGATCAGCAGGGCGAGCGCGCCGACGATGACGAACGGCGCCGCCCAGTTCTCGAAGCGGCGCAGGGTCTCCATGCCGCGGGCGATGATCGCCATCTCGATCACCCAGAAGATCAGGAACGACAGCCACTGCGTCCACGGGTAGCCGCCGACGTGGGACGCGTTCTGCCAGCCGGAGCCCAGCAGCTTCCCGGCGAGCAGGAAGATGCCCTCGCCGCCGATCCAGGTCTGGATGCCGAACCACGCGCAGGCCACCGCCGCCCGGACCATCGCCGGCAGGTTCGCCCCGCGCAGCCCGAACGAGGCCCGGGCGAACACCGGGAAGGGGATGCCGTACTTGGTGCCGGCGTGGCCGGTGAGCAGCATCGGCACCAGCACGATCAGGTTGCCCAGGGCGATGGTGAGGACGGCCTGCTTCCAGTCCATGCCGAGCGCGACCAGGCCGGAGGCCAGCGTCCAGGACGGGATGTTGTGAGCCATGCCCACCCAGAGACTCAGATAGTTGTAAACCCCCCAGGTCCGTCTGGCGACAGGCACCGGCGCGAGGTCGTCGTTGACGAAGCGGGAGTCATCCAGGAGGACTCCCTCGGCGAGGGCGACCCGGCCGTCGGCGTAGGTCTGCTGGGTCATGGACGTTCCAGGTATGGACGGGGCATCGGAGGACATGGGGTCACCTCGGGGGTCGCAGGATCTCGCGGGGGAAGACATCGACAGAGAAGAAGAGGGAAGTCGGCAGACCTGCAGGTCACAGCCTTACCGCGATGTTCGTGTTCTGTCTTGCGCGACACAGAGGGCGAGGAAGTTGTAGGTGGTCCAGCGGCGCCGGGCGACGGGAACGGGTCTGAGGTCGTCGTTGGCGAAGCGGGGGTCGGAGAGGTCCGCGCCGTCGGTGAGTTCGACGCGGCCGTCGGCGTGGACGGTCTGGGCTGTGGACACGGGCTACCACCTTGTGCGGGGGAACGGCCCGGCGGCCGCCGTGGGGTGCGGCCGCCGGGAGCGGGAAGGTGATGGTGCGTCTGGTACCGGCGGATCGGCCGGCGGTGGGTCGGGCCGACGGTGGGTCAGGCCAGTGCGGGGATGACGCTCTTGCCGTACGCGTCGATGGTGGGCTCGATGGCGTCGTGCATGGCGTACACGGCGAACTGGTCGACGCCCAGCGAGCGGAGGTGCTGCAGCTTGGCGATCTGCGTCTCGGGCGGGCCGATCAGGCAGAAGCGGTCCACGATCTCGTCGGGGACGAAGGCGGTGTCCGGGTTCCCGGCCCGGCCGTGGTGGCTGTAGTCGTAGCCGTGGCGGTCCTTGATGTAGGCGGTGAGCTCCTCGGGGACCATCGAGGAGTGCTCGCCGTAGCGGGAGACCAGGTCGGCGACGTGGTTGCCGACCATGCCGCCGAACCAGCGGCACTGCTCGCGGGCGTGCGCCAGCGCCTCCGGCGAGTCGTCGGCGGTCACGTACGCCGGGGCGGCGACGCAGATCGTGACGGAGGCCGGGTCGCGGCCGGCCTCGGCGGCGGCGTCGCGGACGGCCTTGACCATCCACTCGGTGAGGTAGGGGTCGGCGAGCTGCAGGATGAAGCCGTCCGCGACCTGCCCGGTGAGGTGCAGCGCCTTGGGCCCGTACGCGCCCATCCAGACCGGCAGGCGGGCGCCCTCCTTGACCCACGGGATGTGGATCTCGGTGCCGTCGACCTCGACGGTGCGGCCCTCGGCGAGTTCCCGGATGGCGTGGATGGCCTCGCCGAGCATGGCGAGGCCGGCCGGGCGGCGGCCGGCGACGCGCTGCGCGGAGTCGCCGCGCCCGATGCCGCAGACGGTGCGGTTGCCGTACATGTCGTTGAGGGTGGCGAACAGGGAGGCGGTGACCTCCCAGGTGCGGGTGGCGGGGTTGGTCACCATCGGGCCCACCGTCATCCGCTCGGTCTCGGCGAGGATGCGGCTGTAGATGACGAAGGGCTCCTGCCAGAGCACCACGGAGTCGAAGGTCCACCCGTGGGTGAAGCCGGCCGCCTCGGCGCGCTTCATCCGGTCGATGAGCAGGCGGGCGGGCGGGTCGGTCTGAAGGACGAGGCCGATGTCCACGGGGCTCCTAGCGGTCGAGGTACTGGCAGGTGGCGCGCGGCTGGTACCGGCCGTGGCCGGCCCTGCCGAGGTAGTTGTCCCCGTCGACGACGACGGTGCCGCGGGAGAGCACGGTGCGGACCCTGCCGGTGATCCGCTTGCCCTCGTAGGCCGAGTAGTCGACGTTCATGTGGTGGGTCCCGGCGGAGATCGTCTGGACGGCGTTCGGGTCGTAGACCACGATGTCGGCGTCGGCGCCGGGGGCGACGGTGCCCTTCTTCGGGTAGAGGCCGAACATCCGCGCCGGGGTGGCGCAGGCGATCTCGATCCAGCGGCGGCGGGTGATGTGCCCGTCGACGACGGCCTGGTGAAGCAGGTCCATCCGGTTCTCCACACCGGGCAGGCCGTTGGGGATCTTGGAGAAGTCGCCGCGGCCGAGCTCCTTCTGCCCGACGAAGCAGAACGGGCAGTGGTCGGTGGAGACCACCTGGAGGTCGTTGGTGCGCAGGCCCTTCCACAGCTCGGCCTGGTGCTCCTTGGGCCGCAGCGGGGTGGAGCAGACGTACTTGGCGCCCTCGAAGCCGGGCTCGGCGAGGTTGTCGGTGGAGAGGAACAGGTACTGGGGGCAGGTCTCGCCGAAGACCGGCAGGCCCTGGTCGCGGGCGCCGGCGATCTCGGCGACGGCGGAGGCCGCGGAGACGTGCACCACGTACAGCGGGGAGCCGGCGACCTGGGCGAGCCTGATCGCCCGGTGGGTGGCCTCGGCCTCCAGCAGTTCGCGGCGGACCTCCCCGTGGTAGCGGGGGTCGGTCTTCCCGGCGGCGAGGGCCTGCTCGACCAGGACGTCGATGGCGATGCCGTTCTCGGCGTGCATCATGATCAGGCCGCCGTTGTCGGCGCCGCGCTGCATGGCCCGCAGGATCTTGCCGTCGTCGCTGTAGAAGACGCCCGGGTAGGCCATGAACAGCTTGAAGGAGGTGACGCCCTCCCCCACCAGCAGGTCCATCTCCTTGAGGCTGGCGTCGTTGACGTCGGCGAGGATCATGTGGAAGCCGTAGTCGATCGCGCAGTTGCCCTCGGCCTTGGCGTGCCAGGCATCCAGGCCCTCGCGCAGCGAGGCGCCGACGGACTGGACGGCGAAGTCGACGATGGTGGTGGTGCCGCCCCAGGCGGCGGCCCGGGTGCCGGTCTCGAAGGTGTCGGAGGCGGAGGTGCCGCCGAAGGGCAGCTCCATGTGGGTGTGGGCGTCGACGCCGCCCGGGACGACGTACATCCCGGTGGCGTCGATGACCGTGTCGGCCGTCCAGTCCTGGGCGGCGCTGCTGCCGCGGGCGGCGAGGGCGACGATCTTCTCGTCCTCGACCAGCACGTCGGCGTCGAGTTCCTCGGCGGCGGTGACCACCAGGCCGCCGCGGATCACGGTACGGGTCACGGGCGCTGCTCCTCTCAGGCCTGGGTGAGCGGGTTGTACGCGTCCGGGCGGCGGTCGCGGTAGAAGGCCCACTGCTGGCGGACCTGCTCGATGGCGTCGAGGTCGAGGTCGCGCACCAGGAGCTCCTCGTGCTTGTCGGAGGCGACGTCGCCGACGAACTGGCCGCGCGGGTCGACGAAGTAGCTGGTGCCGTAGAAGTCGTTGTCGCCGTACTCCTCGACGCCGACCCGGTTGATCGCGGCGATGTAGTACTCGTTGGCGACGGCGGCGGCGGGCTGCTCCAGCTGCCACAGGTACTGGGAGAGGCTCCGGCTGGTGGCGGAGGGGTTGTAGACGATCTCCGCGCCGGCCAGGCCGAGGGCGCGCCAGCCCTCGGGGAAGTGCCGGTCGTAGCAGATGTAGACGCCGACCTTGCCGACGGCGGTCTCGAAGACCGGCCAGCCGAGGTTTCCGGGCTTGAAGTAGTACTTCTCCCAGAATCCCTTGACCTGCGGGATGTGGTGCTTGCGGTACTTGCCGAGGTAGCTGCCGTCGGCGTCGATGACGGCGGCGGTGTTGTAGTAGAAGCCCTGCTGCTCGACTTCGTAGACCGGCACGACGATCACCATGCGCAGCTCCCTGGCGAGGGCCTGCATGCGCTGGACGGTGGGCCCGTCCGGGACGGGCTCGGCCCAGGAGTAGTGCTCCGGTTCCTGGACCTGGCAGAAGTACGGGGCGTTGAAGACCTCCTGGAATCCGATGATCTGCGCGCCCTGGGCGGCCGCGTCGCGGGCCGCCTTTTCGTGGGCCGCGACCATCGTTTCCTTGTCCCCCGTCCAGGCGGTCTGGAACAGCGCTGCCCTGACGACTCGGCTCATCTCAACTCCTCGCAGAAGTCGTGGTAGACCGCTGACACTAGGAGTTTCACACCCGCAGGTGGAGTACCACGCTGTAACGCTCTCCGGTGTTTTGCGTTCCGCAGCGAAACCATGATCGGATGAAAATCAGACCCTGATAACAATGGGCGCCCGAGCGGGTTAAACCTGCGTTTCCGATGGGGATGATGGACTGAATTCCTCCGCGGCGCGACACGCGCCGCCGCTGCCGGCTGCGGTCCCGGGGCCCGGGCCGGCGCGGACCGGAGCCGCAAGGGCTTTGCCGGGGCCGATCCCGACCAGGCAAGATAGGCCGGTGACCCTCCTGGACCTGATGCCGAAGCCCGCCACCCCCGACGCCCTGTTCGAGACCTTCGCCGAGTGGGCGATGGAGCGCGGCATCACCCTCTACCCGGCCCAGGAGGAGGCGCTCATCGAGCTGGTCTCCGGGAACAACGTGATCCTGGCGACCCCGACCGGCTCCGGCAAGAGCCTGGTCGCCGCCGGCGCCCACTTCGCCGCCCTGGCCGAGGGCAAGCGCACCTTCTACACCGCGCCCATCAAGGCGCTGGTGTCGGAGAAGTTCTTCGACCTGTGCAAGATCTTCGGCACCGAACAGGTCGGCATGATGACCGGCGACGCCAGCGTCAATCCGACCGCGCCCGTCATCTGCTGCACCGCCGAGGTGCTCGCGCAGATCGCGCTGCACGACGGCGAGCGGGCCGACATCGGCCAGGTCGTCATGGACGAGTTCCACTTCTACGCCGAGCCGGACCGCGGCTGGGCCTGGCAGATCCCGCTGCTGGAGCTCCCGCAGGCGCAGTTCCTGCTGATGTCCGCCACCCTCGGCGACGTCCGCCGCTTCGAGGAGGACCTCACCCGCCGCACCGGCCGGCCCACCACCTCCGTCCGCTCGGCGACCCGCCCGGTGCCGCTGTTCTACGAGTACCGGCGCACCACCCTGCACGACACCCTGGAGGAGCTGCTGACCACCGGCCAGGCGCCGGTGTACGTCGTGCACTTCACCCAGAAGGAGGCGGTGGAGCGGGCGCAGTCGCTGATGAGCATCAACATGTGCACCAAGGCGGAGAAGGACGCCATCGCCGCCCTGATCGGCAACTTCCGCTTCACCACCAAGTTCGGCCGCAACCTCTCCCGCTACGTCCGGCACGGCATCGGCGTGCACCACGCCGGCATGCTGCCCAAGTACCGCCGCCTGGTCGAGCGGCTCGCCCAGGCCGGCCTGCTGAAGGTCATCTGCGGCACCGACACCCTCGGCGTCGGCGTGAACGTGCCGATCCGCACCGTGCTGTTCACCGCGCTGTCCAAGTACGACGGGCAGCGGGTGCGGGTGCTGCGGGCCCGCGAGTTCCACCAGATCGCCGGCAGGGCCGGCCGGGCCGGCTTCGACACCGTCGGCCACGTGGTGGCGCAAGCGCCCGAGCACGTGGTGGAGAACGACAAGGCCCTCGCCAAGGCCGGCGACGACCCGAAGAAGCGCCGCAAGGTCGTCCGCAAGAAGGCCCCCGAGGGCTTCGTCGGATGGACGGAGGAGACCTTCGAGCGCCTGATCGCGGCCGACCCGGAGCCGCTGGTCAGCCGGTTCAAGGTCAGCCACGCCATGCTGCTGTCGGTGATCGGCCGACCGGGCGACGCCTTCCCGGCCATGCGCAAGCTGCTCACCGACAACCACGAGGACCGCCCGGCGCAGCGCCGGCACATCCGCTCGGCGATCGCCATCTACCGCTCGCTGCTGGAGGGCGGCGTCGTCGAGCAGTTGGACGAGCCGGACGCCGAGGGCCGCCGGGTCCGCCTCACCCTGGACCTGCAGGAGAACTTCGCGCTCAACCAGCCGCTGTCCACCTTCGCGCTGGCCACCTTCGACCTGCTGGACCCGGAGTCGCCGTCCTACGCACTGGACGTGGTCTCGGTGGTCGAGGCGACACTGGACGACCCGCGGCAGATCCTCGCCTCGCAGGAGAACAAGGCCCGCGGCGAGGCCGTCGGCGAGATGAAGCGCGACGGCATCGAGTACGAGGAGCGGATGGCCCGCCTCCAGGAGATCACCTACCCGAAGCCGCTCGAGGAACTGCTCGGCCACGCCTACGAGGTCTACCGCCGGGCGCACCCGTGGATCGGCGACCACCCGCTGGCGCCCAAGTCCGTGGTCCGCGACCTGTACGAGCGGGCGATGACCTTCACCGACTACGTCGGTTTCTACGAGCTGGCCCGCACCGAGGGCATCGTCCTGCGGTACCTGGCGAGCGCGTACAAGGCCCTCGAGCAGACCGTCCCGGACGACATCAAGACCGACGACCTGAAGGACGTCATCGCCTGGCTGGGCGAGCTGGTGCGGCAGGTCGACTCCTCGCTGCTCGACGAGTGGGAGCAGCTCGCCAACCCGACCGAGCCGGAGGCGGCCGAGGTCAAGCTGGACGAGAAGCCGGCGCCGGTCACGGCGAACGCGCGGGCGTTCCGGGTGCTGGTGCGCAACGAGATGTTCCGCCGGGTCGAGCTGGCCGCCCTGGAGCACTACGACGAGCTGGGCGCCCTGGACAGCGAGTACGGCTGGGACGGCGACCGCTGGGCCGACGCGATGGACGGGTACTGGGAGGAGTACGACGACCTCGGGACGGGGCCGGACGCGCGCGGCCCGAAGATGCTGCTGATCGAGGAGGTCGAGGACGAGGGCCTGTGGCGCGTCCGGCAGATCTTCGACGACCCGGCGGGCGACCGCGACTGGGGCATCAGCGCCGAGGTCGACCTCTACGGCTCCGACGAAGAGGGCCGCGCCGTCCTGCGCGTCACCGCCGTCGACCGCCTCGGCGGCTGACCGCCGAAGGCAGTGGGCAGCCACCCAGGGGTGCGTGGGGGGGCCAGCCCCCCGGCGGGCGGGGGGGGGGCCCCCCCCCCCCCGGGGCCCCACGCGGCGGGCGGGATAGGCA